>CAZJJT010000238.1:0-7063 GCA_964546395.1 uncultured Fibrobacterota bacterium | reverse complement strand
CCAACAAGCTCATGGGCAAGTTCAGGGTCAACGGTCAGAAGGCGAAGAGCCATCGCCTGGTGCACAAGGACCGCATCGAGATAGGCAACAGCACCTTCAGGTACATGGAAAACGAATAGCCTCGGGCCCGCACTACATGCGCATTGCGATCATATCGGACATCCACGCGAATCTGGAAGCCCTCGAAGCAGCACTCGCCGACATAGAGACCCAGCATATCGATGAAGTGCTGTGTCTGGGCGACGTGGTGGGGTACGGGGTCAACCCCAACGAGTGTCTCGACCTGGTCCGCAGGAAGTGCCCCATCGTGCTGCTGGGCAACCACGACGCCGCCGCGGTGGGAATGCTGTCGACGCACCATTTCAACATCCATGCCAAAATCGCCATTGAGTGGACCAACGAGGCGTTGACCGCGGAGGCGAAGGCCTACCTGCAGTCGCTGCCCCTGCGCAAGGTGCAGCACGGCCATACGTTCGTGCATGCCACGCCGTACGAGCCGAACATGTGGTACTACATCACCTCTCTTGAGGAGGCGGCGTTCAACTTCCAGTTCTTCGAGACCCCGGTCTGCTTCATCGGCCATACGCACATTCCCATCATGATTGTCCTCGACAAGGAAAAAGAGCTGTACGTACACCAGGACCCTCAGTTGCCCATGGGGGAGAAGCCTGAGTGCCGGTTCCTGGTGAACGTGGGAAGCGTGGGTCAGCCCCGCGATCGCAATCCCAATGGCTGCTACGGTATCATTGATACCGAATCGCGCATGTTCGAGCACCGCCGCATCGTCTACGATGTGGCGAAGGTGCAGGAGAAGATGCGCAAGGAGAAGATGCCCGAGTTTCTCGTGATGCGTCTTCAGGACGGCCGCTGACGGACACATGAAAGTTGTCGCGCGCAACCGCAAGGCGCTTCACGACTACGACATAGTGGAGCGGTTTGAGGCGGGCATCGAACTTCTCGGGACCGAGGTGAAGGCGGTCAGGGAGGGGCGGTTGACGCTGACGGACTGCTACGCACAACCGTCGGACGGGCAGATGTTCCTGGTGCACCTGCACATCGGGCCGTACGACCAGGCAAGCCAGTTCAACCACGATGCCTACCGGCGAAGACGGTTGTTGCTCCACCGGCGCGAGATACGCAAGTTGACGCAGGAGATACGGCAGAAGAGACTGGTTGTGGTGCCGCTGCAGGTCTTTTTCAAGGACCAGTGGCTGAAGGTTGAGCTTGGGCTGGGCCGCGGCAGACGCAAGTATGACAAGCGGCAGAAGATTGCCGCGCAGGAATCGGGACGGCGGATTGCGCAGGTGATGGCGCAGGCGCGCCGGAGAGGCTGAGGCACACGGTGAGAATGCATGTGGGTACCCTGCGGAGCGCGATAGTCGGGCTGGCGGTGTCGTGCGCCGCCGCCGCAGCGGGGTATGTCGAGGTGCCGTTGCGCGAAGCGCCTGAAGGCGCGCCGCACGAACTCCGTCTGGTACGCGAAGGCGACGTGGAGTTGGTTCCTGTCGCAGCCTGTGCCGCGGTGTACGGGTTCGCGTGGCGCTACGACATGACTGCGCGTGAACTGGTGTGCGTGCGCGGCGCCGACACGGTGGTGGTGCTGCCCGGTGTGCCGTTTTGCAGGGTGGCGGGACGTACCGTGGCGCTGCCCGTCGCTCCCCGCCGCATCGGCGGCGACCTGTACCTGCCGCTGAGGCTTGTGAGTGACGTGTTTGGCGCGTTCTCGGGCTCGGTGTTGCGGTGGGGCCCTGACAACAGGTGGTTGGCACTGTACGACTCGCCCTACACGGTGGCCTCGATGTCATGCGCGGTGGAGAGCCTCAGCACGCGGCTGAGTTTCCTTCTCACCGATTCGGCTGACGTGAGCGTCTCGTACGTGTTCCCCCTGGTGGTAGTGGCGTTTGACGGTGCAACGGTCGACACCTCGTCACGCTGGGGGCATGCCGCCTGTGGTGTGGCTGATTCCGTGGGAGCGCTGCAGGTGGGACGGGAAGCGCACGTGAACGTTCACCTGCGCAACCCGATCGACACACCCACGGTGACGGTGCTGCAGGGCGGCAGACGGGTGGAGGTGAGCATGCGATCGGGTTCGCGCGGCGCTCCGATCCCCGACAGTGTGCTGTTTGCGCGCGACTACGATGACACCATAGGGGTGGTGGTGATAGACCCGGGCCACGGCGGCAAGGACCCCGGCGCAGTGGGCGCGAGCGGCCTGCAGGAGAAGGAGGTGACCCTCAAGGTCGCCCTGGAACTGCGCGATCTGCTCCGCAAGGCCGGACTTACCGTCTACATGACCCGCGAAACCGACGTGTTCGTGGGCCTGCGCCAGCGCACCCGGTTCGCCAACGAGAAGAACGCCGACATCTTCGTGAGCATCCATGCCAACGCGATCGCGGGCGATGAGTCACGCCGCAGAAGCGTGAAGGGCTACAAGATGTACTTCCTGTCGCAGGCCAAGAACGAAGAAGACAAGCTTGCGGCCATGCTGGAGAACTCGGTGGTGGAGCTGGAGGAGCAAGCCGAAGAGGTGAGCGATCTGCAGAATATCCTCACCGAGATGGTGGTGAACGAGTACCTTCGCGAGAGCCAGGACCTGTCGATACTGCTGGCCGAGACGTTCGGCAGGTCGCTGCGAAAAGTGCCGAGCCTGCACGCGGGGGTCGGCCAGGCCAATTTCTACGTGCTCAACGGCGCGTTCATGCCCTCGGTGCTGGTCGAGATGGCGTTTATCTCGAACCCGGCTGAAGAGAAATTGCTTGCCTCGGAGTCGTTCCAGAAGAGTGTCGCGACTGCTATTTTCGAGGCAGTGACTTCGTTCAAGCGCAAGTACGCGGGAGGCATGTGAGCGACACGCGGCCGATAGGCGTATTCGACTCGGGGCTGGGCGGGTTGACTGTTGTCAGGGAGCTGTTCGGCCTCATGCCGGGCGAACGCGTGGTATATCTGGGCGACAGCGCACGCTATCCCTACGGGAACCGCTCCGACGAGACCATCCGACGCTTCGGGATGGACGACGCGCGGTTCCTCGGCAGGCAGAACGTCAAGATGGTCGTGGTGGCCTGCAACACGGTGTCTTCGGTGGCGCTCGAGCACGTACGGGGCCACACCCCCGACATCCCGGTTATCGGCGTGGTGCAGCCCGGTGCCCGGGCCGCGGTGTCGCGCACGGCCGAGAAGAAGCTCGGAGTGGTCGGCACACATGCCACTGTGCGCACCGGGGCCTATACCGAGGCAATCCGCAAGATTGACAGCAAGATACAGGTGTTTGCGAAGGCGTGTCCGTTGTTCGTGCCGCTGGTCGAGGAAGGGCTGCTCGACTCCGATATCACGCGCATGACCGCACAGTACTATCTGTACGAGCTGGTCGACACCGGGATCGACTGCCTGATACTGGGGTGCACGCACTACCCGCTGCTGATGGAAGTGATACAGGCGACGGTCGGTGCGCGGATACAGGTGCTCGACAGCGCCCTGTGGGCGGCACGGGAAGCGCAGGAGATACTCGGGGACCTCAATGCGCTCTCGGGGGCCGATGAGGGCGGGTTCGAACAGAGCGTGCTGTACACGAGTGACGTGACGCCGCGGTTCGGCGAACAGGCCGCTCGGTTTCTGGGAAGGCAGATGCCGACGGTGACGGTGGTGCCGCTCGACGAGCTTGCGGGGGAGTAGTTGGGGGCAGGACGGTGTTCCTGCCACACGCGGAGACATTCTACAGCGGAGGAGCCATGTCAGGACATTCAAAGTGGCACACGATCAAGCGTGCCAAGGGGAAGGTGGATGCAGCGCGCGGGAAGCTGTTCAACCGCCTGATTCGGGAGATAACGGTGGCGGCGCGGATGGGGGGGGGCGATGTTGACGCCAACCCGCGCCTTCGTGCCGCGGTCGCCAGCGCACGCGGAAGCAACATGCCGAACAAGAATGTTGAGACGGCGATCCAGAAGGGGACGGGGCAGCTCGAGGGGGTCAGCTACGAGGAAACCACGTTCGAGGGGTACGCGCCCGGCGGCGTGGCGCTGATGATTGACTGTCTCACCGACAACCGCAACCGCACGGTTGCCGAGGTGAGGCACGCGCTGACCAAGCACGGTGGTTCGCTCGGCAACACCAACTCGGTGAACTGGATGTTCAAGACGCACGGCGTGATCGTGGTGGCGAAGGACGCGATTGCCGAAGACGCGCTGATGGAAGTGGTGCTCGAGAACGGGGCCGAAGACCTGACTACTGAGGGCGAGGAATACGTGGTGGTAACGCCGATGGAGGCGTTCGGACAGGTTCGTGACGCGCTCGAGAAACTGGGGATCACGATGGTGTCGGCGGAGCTGCGCAAGAATGCCGAGAATACGGTGAAGGTGGAGGGGGAAGAGGCGCAGAAGGTCATGAGGCTGATCGATGTACTGGATGATCTGGACGACGCGCAGAACGTGTGGAGTAACGCCGAGTTCTCGGACGCCGACATGGAAGCCTACGAGGCGCAGTAGGTGATGGCGGCGGCATGCTGATATGCGGGGTGGACCCCGGGACCGCGGTGACCGGCTACGGTGTTATCCGGGTTGAGGGAAGTCGCGCAACCTGGGTCGCTTCTGGTGTGGTGCGTCCGCCAGCCAAGGTTGAACTGGCGGAGAAACTGCAGGCAATCTACGACCGCCTCCTGGAGATAATGACCATCCATCGCCCCGACCACGTCTGCATCGAGGAAGCGTTCTACGCCAAAAACGTGCATACGACGCTGGTCCTGGGCCATGCGCGTGGTGTTGCGATGCTGGCGGCGCGCAAGTCGGGTGCCGCAATCGCCGAGTTCTCGCCGCGAGCAGTGAAGAAGGCCGTGGTGGGCAACGGCGGCGCGACCAAGGAACAGGTGAGCTACATGGTACGGGTACTCCTGTCGCCGCGTGAAGGGCATGACCAGGTGGACGCCTGTGATGCGCTGGCCGTGGCGCTGTGCGGCATGAGCCAGATAGGCGCCCGAGCGGTGTTGGAGTCGGCGCGATGATCACATTCGTACGGGGCACACTGGTCTCGAAAGCACCCGCCGGGGCGGTGGTTGACGTTGGTGGGGTGGGATACGAACTCGACGTTCCTCTGTCGACGTTCCAGGACCTGCCGGCGGTCGGCGGGGTGGTCACGTTGCTCACCCATCACTACGTCCGCGAGGACAGCGAGAAGCTGTTCGGGTTCCTGACCGCCGTGGAGCGTGACCTGTTCCGTGTGCTGATTGGGATAAGCCAGATCGGCCCGAAGGTGGCACTGAACGTGCTGTCGCGCATGCCCGCGGGCGACCTGCTCGACGCGGTGGCGCGGTCGGACGCGGCACGGCTGAAGGCGGTACCGGGGATTGGCGCGAAGACTGCCGAGCGACTGCTGCTCGAACTCAAGGGCAAGCTCAAGGCGACGGGGGCGGGCGGAGCGACGGCAGGCGGGCGGAGCAACGCCAGATCGTCTGATCCGGCTGTGGCGGCACGGCAGGAGACGTTCGATGCTCTCCTCGCGCTGGGATATAACGAGGCGCAGGTCGTGCGGGCGCTCGAACGGGCCGGTGAAGTGGTGGCGGCGGGGGCGCCGGTGGAGGAGTGGATACGCAAGGCGCTGCAGGTGATGTAGGCGGGGGCGTAGTGCGCCCCGGACGTACGGAGGGACTGCATGGGTGAGGAGCAGGACGGGCGCATCGTTTCGGGGGGCGCACGCGAAGAAGATCTGGAGATCGATGCCGCCCTGCGTCCGCAGACCCTCGATGATTTCGTGGGGCAGGAACGCGAGAAGACGAACCTGAAGGTGTTTATCGAGGCGGCGCGACGGCGGGGCGAGGCTCTCGATCATGTGCTGTTCTGCGGCCCGCCCGGGCTCGGCAAGACCACGCTTTCGCGGATCCTGGCAAACGAACTCGGCGTGTCGATCCGTTCCACCTCCGGGCCCGTGCTCGAGAAGCCCGGTGACCTTGCGGGCAACCTCACCAATCTGGCCGAGAGAGACATCCTGTTTATCGACGAAGTGCACCGGTTGCGCCGGATCGTGGAGGAGTACCTTTACCCGGCCATGGAGGACTTCGTGCTGGACATCGTCATGGGCGAAGGGCCGGCGGCCCGAAGTCTGCAGATACCGCTGAAGCACTTTACACTGGTGGGGTCCACTACGCGCGCGGGGATGCTCACCGCGCCGCTGCGTGCGCGGTTCGGCTACGTCTGCCGGCTCAACTACTACCAGCCGGCCGACCTGGTTCGCATTGCCCTGCGCTCCGCGGGGATCCTCGGTGTGGCTTGTCCCGAGGACGCGGCGATGGAACTGGGGCGGCGCGCCCGGGGAACCCCCCGCATCGTCAACCGCCTCCTTCGGCGGGCACGCGACGTGGCGGAGGTGAAGGGGGACGGCAATATCACCAGGGCCGTCGTGGTGCAGACGCTGGCCATGCTCGGGGTGGACGACATGGGGCTCGACGACATGGATCGCCGCATACTGCGGGCCATCATCGATCACTACGGTGGCGGTCCGGTGGGTCTGGGGACGGTTGCTGTGGTGGTGGGTGAAGAGCCCGACACAATTGAGGAAGTGCACGAGCCGTTCCTCATTCAGGCCGGGCTGCTCAAGCGTACGCCGCGGGGCAGGGAAGTGACCGGGCGGGCCTACGAGTTGTTCGGGATGAAGCCCCCCGCGGGTTCGGGCGCACAGGCAAACCTGTTTGGGCAGCAGTAGGCGCAGGCGACGCGGCCCTGCGGCATGAGAGGCAGGCAACATGGGTGGGATCAGCGAAGTGGGAAGGTTCCTGATAGTCGCCGGGACTGTCGTTGTGGTGGTGGGTCTGCTCTTCCTGGTGGCCGACAAGATTCCCCTCGGCCGCCTGCCCGGGGATTTCCATCTGGGGACCGGGCGGTTCCGGGTGTATGTGCCGGTTGTGACCTGTGTCCTGCTCAGCCTCCTGGTAACGATCCTCTACAATCTGTTCTGGCGCCGGTGAACACGAGGCGTGCGGTTGCGGTGTTCGGACGGGTGCAGGGCGTGGGCTACCGCTTCTTTGCCGTGCGTGTCGCCGAACGCCACGGCCTCAGCGGGTGGGTGCGCAACTGCCCGGACG
>CAZJJT010000237.1:0-7084 GCA_964546395.1 uncultured Fibrobacterota bacterium | reverse complement strand
CGCCGCTCGTACCTTGGGGGTGAGAACGGTGCGGCGCTGCTCGAGCGGCGCGTGGACGACACCTTCTCGATTTACCAGTATCTGTCCGCCGAGCGCGGTGTCGACCTGGCGCGTGCCGAGCACGCCATCGAACCGCGGCTCGCGGACGAGCGGAGTGCGGAAGCGCTCATGATAGCAGCGGGGAGTCCCGTGCTCCATATCAGCGGGACTACGTATGCGGCAAGCGGCGCACCGGTTGAGTACCTCGAAGGGACTTACCGGGGTGACCGGTACCTGTTCAGAGTGGCGATAGCCAAGTAGGGAGTTCCGGTATGGCAGGAGCACAGTACCGCAGTCTGGCCGACGGTGAGGTGGCCGCACTGCAGCAGTCTGGTTGCAGGGCCGAGAACTGGCATTCGGTGAGCGTGTGCGACCCGTTCGATCCGCGGCGGTTCCACGACGTCGTATTTGAGGGGACGGTGCAGTTGGGGCGCATGGACGGCATGCTGCGGTGCAGAGACGGGGCAGAGCGGCCCTGCGGGATTACGCGCGCGGTGCTGCGGAATGTCAGCGTGGGGAGCGGGTGCTTGATTACCAACGTCACCACGGCCTTGGCGCGGGTCGACGTAGGCGAGCGGGTGGAGATCGAGAACGTCGGGCGCATCGCCTGCACCGGTGAATCGTCGTTCGGCAACGGGGTGAAGGTGGAAGCGCTGAACGAGGGTGGTGGACGCGAGGTGCCGATCACCACGCTGAGCAGCGCACAGGTCGCCTATCTCACCGCGATGTACCGCCACGACAGCACGCTGGTGACGGCGCTCAACACGATGGCGCGTGAGCACACACGGGCCGCGCGGGCGGAGCGCGCGCGTGTGGGGTCGGGGAGCTATGTAGCGAACTGCGGCGAGATTATCGACGTGGCAATCGGGGAGTGCGCCACGGTGAACGGTGCGCAGCTGCTGCGGGACGGTACCGTTGACTCGTCGGTTGAGGCCCCCACCCACGTGGGCGCCGGTGTCATTGCCGAGCGGTTCATATTCCAGAAGGGCGCGGTGGTCAAGGATGGCTGCATGATCTCCAGGAGCCTGATTGGGGAAGCGACCCAGGTGGGCAAGCAGTGCTCGATAGAGAACTCGCTGCTGTTCTGCAACTCCGAGGCGTTTCATTCGGAGCTGTGCAGCGTGTTCGGCGGGCCCTACACGGTTACGCACCACCGTTCCACCCTGCTCATTGCCGGCTATTTCTCATTCTACAACGCCGGCTCGGGCACGAACCAGTCGAACCACATGTACAAGCTCGGCCCGCTGCACCAGGGCATTGTCGAACGCGGCGGCAAGACCGGCTCGTTCTCCTACCTTCTGTGGCCGGCGCGTGTGGGCGCATTTTCGGTAGTGATCGGCAAGCACTACTCCAATTTCGACGCATCTGAGTTCCCGTTTTCGTATCTCAACGAGGAAGACGGCAAATCGGTGCTGACGCCGGCGATGAACCTGTTCACGGTGGGGACGATGCGGGACGGGGCGAAGTGGCCTTCGCGTGACCGCCGCAAGGGCGGCGAGCAGCTCGACCAGATCGTGTTCAACGTCCTGTCGCCGTACACGGCACAGGCGATGGTGTCGGGGCGCGCGACCCTGATGAAGCTCTACGAAGGGTGCGAGCGCGGCCGTGAGTTCGTGACATACCGGGGGATGCACCTGAAACGACTGCTGCTCAAGACCTGTGCGCGCTATTACACACTTGGTCTCAACAAGTACTACGGCGACCTGCTGGCTTCGCGTGTATCGTCGATGAAGGCGCGGTCGCTCAGGGCAGTCCTCGGCGCCGAGGCCGAGGGTGAACCCGGAGAGCAGCCGTGGGTCGACCTGTGCGGACTGCTGTGCCCGAAGAGTCGTGTGGACCAGCTCCTCGGCGATATCGCGCAGGGCCGGGTTGCCGACCTGCCGGGGCTGCTCGCCGCGCTGCGCCAGATCCGTGAGCGGTACGAGCGTGACGAGTGGAACTGGTTCCTCGCTCACTACAAGTCGGCACACGGTACGGAGCTTTCGGAGGCGAGCGATGAGGAGTTGCAGAGGCTGGTGGGTGCATGGGCAGAGGCGACACGCAAGCTGCTGAGCATGGTGGCGCAGGACGCCCAGAAGGAGTTCGAGGAGACGGCGAAGACGGGCTACGGCATCGACGGAGAGGGTGAAGCAGACTTCGCGGCGGTACGCGGCTCGTACGACAGCAATTCGTTTGTGGCGCAGCTGAAGCAGCAGATCACCGAGGTCGCGGGCGCGCATGAGCGCCTGCGTTCACTTATCTAACGGGGGGAGTGCAGGGTATGCGTCTGATTATCCAGAGTGACTACGATGCGGTGAGTACGTGGACCGCGGCCTACATCGCCAAGAAGATCAACACGTTTGGCCCCACCGCCGACAAGCCATTCGTGCTCGGCCTTCCCACGGGGTCCTCGCCGGTGGGCACCTACAAGGAGCTGGTTGCGCTGAACAAGGCGGGGAAGGTGACATTCAAGAACGTGGTGACGTTCAACATGGACGAGTATGTCGGGATTCCCAGGGACCACCCGGAGAGTTATCACTCGTTCATGCACCGTCACCTGTTCGACCACATCGACATCCCCACAGAGAATGTCAATATCCTGAACGGGAACGCCAAGGACCTCGAGGCCGAGTGCGCTTCATACGAGGACCGCATCAGGAAACTCGGCGGGATCGAGCTGTTCCTGGGCGGGGTGGGGCCTGACGGGCACCTGGCGTTCAACGAACCGGGCTCGTCGCTGCACTCGCGCACGCGGGTGAAGACGCTCACGTACGACACGATCATCGCCAACTCGCGCTTCTTCGACAACGACGTCAAGAAGGTGCCCAAACTGGCATTGACCGTCGGGGTGCAGACCGTTACCGATGCGCGGCAGGTACTCATCATCGTCACCGGTCACAACAAGGCGCGCGCACTGCACCAGATTATCGAAGTGGGTGTCAACCACATGTGGACTGCGTCGGTGCTGCAGCTGCACCCGAAGGCGGTGGTGGTGTGTGACGACGACGCTACCGAAGAGCTTCGGGTGGGCACGGCGAAGTATTTCAGGGATATCGAGCGCGAGAACCTCACGCCTGTGCAGCTCTGAGGCTTGTCACCACCGCAACGGGGACTGGGGTAGCATGAGTGGTGAAATTGTGCAGTTGAGCCGGGTGGAACAGCGGGCCCTGAAGGGCACGGTGTCGCGTCCGCTCTATGGGCCCGCCGAGCGTATCCCGGTTGTGGTGGTGGACAACTTTCCGGCACTGGGCCGCCTGGCGGCCCTGCGGTTTATGGAATGGGTCCAGCAGAACCCCGGCGGTGTGGTAAGTCTTCCCACCGGAAAGACCCCGGAGCATTTCATCGCCTGGGTGTCGCGCCTGCTTCACACATGGGATACACCCGGTACCAGGCAGCTTCTGGAGCAGGGCGAGGTCGACCCCGGGGTGAAGCCGGACATAGGCAGTCTGCATTTTGTACAGATCGACGAGTTCTACCCGATACAGCCTGCTCAGCACAACAGCTTCTGCTACTATGTCAATAAGTACTACATTGACGGGTTCGGCATGTCGCGGGAGCGGGCCCTGAGCATCGATTGCACCGCAATCGGCCTGCCGCGCGGCAGGCGGCTCGAGGAGGTCTGGCCCGAGGGGACGGTTGACCTGTCGCTGCGTGTCAGGCCGGCTGCAGGCACGCTCGAAACGCTCCAGAAGGACACGCTTCTGCGGGTTGACCAGTGGTGCCTGGAGTACGAGGACGGTGTCAGGCAGTTGGGCGGCATCGGCTTCTTCCTGGGCGGCATCGGCCCGGACGGGCACATCGGGTTCAATGTCCGCGGTTCCGATCACCACTCGACCACCCGCCTGACTGCCACCAACTACGAGACGCAAGCCGCCGCGGCGAGCGACCTCGGGGGCATCGAGGTCTCACGCAAGCGGCTGGTTGTCACGATCGGCCTCGGGACGATCACCTACAATCCGTCGTGCACGGTTCTGGTGATCGCGGCTGGCGAGGCGAAGGCGAAAGTGGTGGCTGATGCGGTGAGAGGGGAGAAATCGATTGAGGTCCCGGCCAGCAGCCTGCAGGGCATGCCCAACGCGCGGTTCTACCTGACCACCGGCGCGGCACGGATGCTGACCGAGCGGCGCGCGCACGTGCTTCTGTCGGGGGCGGTGATGAGCCGTTCGCAGCAGGAAGCGATCGTGATTGACACGTCGATCCGCACGCGCACACGCCTCGCGGACCTCGGGCCGGACGATTTCCGCGGAGAGGCGCTGGGCGAAGCGCTGCTGTCGCAGGCAGGGGAGAACGTGACAGCACTGGCGCGTGAAGCACGTGAGGCGCTCGTGGCGCGGATTGACAACGGCTTGCGGGTCCGGCAGAACGCCAGGTTTCTCCATACCGAGCCGCACCACGACGATATCATGCTCGGCTACCTTCCCTCGGTGGTGCGCACGACCCGCGTGCCCGGTAACGCGCATGTGTTCGCCACGCTCACCAGCGGTTTCACCGCGGTTACGAACCAGTACATGCTGGCGCGGCTGAAGCGAGTGATGGGGTTCCTGCGGCAGGGGCGGTTCGCGCAGTTGCTGGCCGAGGGCTACTTCACACCGGGCGACGGCCGCGGACGCAACCGCGATGTGTGGCAGTACCTGGACGGTGAAGCGGCACAGAGCATCGAGATGCGGTTCGAGGGCTCGGGGCGACGGCTGGTGCGCGACCTGATCGAGATATTCGACGATACCAGCAGCGAGGGGCTCCAGGCGCGTATCGAGGAGCTGGTGCACTACTTCCAGAGTGCCTACCCGGGCAAGAAGGACTTGCCGCATATCCAGCGGCTGAAGGGGATGTGCCGGGAGTGGGAAGCCGAATGTCTGTGGGGCTACTTCGGGTGGACCACCGACAGGGTCCGGCACCTCCGTCTCGGGTTCTACACCGGCGACATATTCACCGAGGAGCCCACGCAGTCACGTGATGTGTCCCCGATAGTGTCGCTTCTCGGCGAGGTGGACCCGGACGTGGTGACACTGGCGTTCGACCCGGAAGCCAGCGGGCCCGACACGCATTACAAGGTCCTTCAGGCGATGACCGAAGCACTGAGGGTACATGCCGCCGACACCGGCCGCGACGATATCTCGGTGTGGGGCTACCGCAACGTGTGGTATCGGTTCCACCCCGCCGAAGCGAACATGTATGTCCCGGTGTCGCTGAACATGTTCGCAGTGATGGAGAGTGCGTTCATGAACTCGTTCGTGTCGCAGAAGGACGCGTCATTTCCCAGCCACGAGCATGACGGTCCGTTCTGCGAGCTGGCGCAGCGGGTACAGACCGAGCAGTACCAGATGCTCAAGACCTGCCTGGGCCGCGAGTGGTTCCACGAGCACCCCAGCGCGATGATCCGCGCGACCAGAGGGTTCGTGTTCCTCAAGGAGATGACGCTCGAGGAATTGCACGCCCACAGCAGGGAGCTGAAGCGGGCGACGGAGAACGCCTAACGGGGCAGGGCCGCGCTGGCGTTGTGGCGGGTGACTGGTGCTGCGAACCAGTCGGGGCGGTCAAGCATGCCCCAGTCCTCGAACGAGAACCCGAGAGTGAAGGTAAAGCGGTCGCCGCCCACCGGCGCGTCACGGTTCAGCCCGCGGTCCCAGCGGAACCCCACCATGAACGGGTAACGGTAGAACGAGATCGCCTCGAGGCGGATCTCGGCCCCTACCGAAGTCAGCCAGTCGCTCTTGCGGTACGTGAGCGCGTCGGACGGGTTGTGCCATGCCGCGCCGGTGGCGGCATTGATGGCCCCGTACAGGTTGTCGAAGTAGAGGAACCCGAGCTTGCGGTCGATGGACTTGGGCCACAGCGGGAAGCGGTACGAAAGTGAGAACGTGGTGAGCGCGTTGCCCGAGAGCAGGACCGTGTCCACGATGGAATCCTGCGTACCGCGCACCGTCACGATTTCGCGGTAGTAGTAGGCGTAGCCCGGGAGGATTGCCACCGGTTCGTAGAAACTGGGTACCGAGGGGTCCTTCCCCCGGTCCTCCAGCCGCTCCCGCGTGGCCACCGTGGGCTCGACACATGTCCCCCACAGGTTGGCAAACAGCCGCTGCTTGCTCGACCACGGCATCTTCAGACCCAGTTGTGCGCTCCCGCTCACCTGGTGGTACCGGTAGTAGTCGTATTTCACACGCCACTGTGAGTCGAACCGCTCCTCCTCGTTCTGGAGCCGCTGGTCGTAGAAATCATAGGCGAGCTTGAGGGCGAGACCGCGCGGGGCGATCCAGAACCGACGGTCGGTCTTCTTGGTCACGTGCGTGAGGTACGTTCCCAGTCGATACCCCTTGGCGGCAGCATAGTCGAACGCCGAACGCCCGTATTCCCTGAGGAACAGGTGGATCTTGAACCAGTTGTACGAGGCCACGCCATGGAGGTCGAACGGGATGTTCGAGAAGTCGCCGAGCGACTTGCTGACCCACAGATTGAACAGTCGCGGCGAAAGGCTGTACTGGAGATGCAGTTGCTCACCGGCATCCGAAATGAAGATGTCTTCCCCGGCGATGCCCCGCTGGAGGTACTCGGCATCAATCCGCACGGGCAGGTAGTCGGTGCTGCCGAACACGCCGAAATCGTAGTTGACCGAGGGGTTGATGATGTTCTTGGCGTCAAAAAACTCGGTGATCTTGTCGGGCTCTATGAGAAAGTAGCCACCGAGTTCGTTCCCGCGTACCCACGAGAACGGGTCGAACAGGTAAAACACCAGCCCGGCCTTGAACACGTCTTCACCCTGGAACGGGTCGTTGCGCTCGGTGACTGTCTGCTCCGAGAATACGGTCGGTACCATGAGGAACTGCCGCGGAAAACGGTTGTAGCGGCTGGGCGCAGCAGTCACCGGTGTGGCCCCAACGGGGCACGAAGCCACCGGGGGTGGAACCGAGTCGACCAGGGCACTGTCAAGCGCCTTGAGCGAGTCAATCAGGTAGCGCGATCCTCCCGACTTCAGGAAATTGAGATAGGAGGCCGTTGCCTCGTCCCCGCTCTCGAGTATCTTCCCTGCAAGAGCGATTGCCGCAGAGAGTCCGGTGGCGTACTTGTACAC
>CAZJJT010000236.1:2740-7107 GCA_964546395.1 uncultured Fibrobacterota bacterium | reverse complement strand
CGAGGGTACGCGCCCGCTCGAGGAACGCATCGTTGGCGATACCGTCGGTGAGGTCAACCAGCACCAGCACTTTCCTGCGCGCGTCCTGCGTGAGCCGGGCTTCGCGGTCGAGCAGCGGCAGGCCCTGATCGCCAACCAGTCCCGAGAAGTCGGCAAGCAGGATCCGCTTGCCCTTGTGCTCCACCCATCTGACCCGCCGTTCGACCTCTGCGCTCTCCATCACCGTCCCCCTGCCCCGCGCCCCCCCTCACCCGCAACATACGTCCGCACACGCGCCCCGTCTACCCGCGGAACAGCGCTCGCGCCACCTCCACCAGGTGCCGTCGCCATACCCCCCAGTCGTGCGACCCGTCACACTCAAACCACGTGTGGCGTACACCAAGAGCGCCGAGTTGCTCGTGCATCGCCTGTGCGCCTTTGAACCCGCCATCTTGACGGCCGCAGCCGATCCAGAACACGTCCAGCGCCTTGTTGGCCTTCGACGAGCTGGCGAACAGGCCGCCGAACGACGTCGCCGGGTCAAACCCCCGTCCTCCCCCGCTCATGGCACACACCGACCCGAACAGGTGCAGGTTCGTCAGGCCGATGCTGAGCGCCTGACCAGCTCCCATCGACAGCCCGGCCAGTGCACGGTGGTGGGCGTCGGCAACCGTCCGGAAGCAGTGGTCAATCTCGGGGACAAGTTCGTTGACAATGACATCGCCGAAACGGTTCTTCGGGCGGTCGTCTGCCGACGCTCCCGCAGGCATGGCGTAGCCGTTGTCCATCACCACGAGCATCGGCACTGCCGTGCCTTCGGCAATCAGGTTGTCCAAGATGAAGTTGGCCCGCCCCTGGCCCGGCCACGACAGTTCTGCTTCGCCGGACCCGTGCTGCAGGTAAAGCACCGGGTAGCAGGTGTCAGCCTGCGCGTCATAGCCCGGCGGAGTGTAGACGATGCAGCGGCGCGCCTGACCGGTTATCTGCGAGTGGTACCAGTGCATGCGCAGCTCGCCATGCGGAACCCGGCGAGGCTCGTGCAGCGAAAACTCGGGGTCGGGGATCTCGATACCGCTGCACCAGTGCCCCCAGCCGAAGTAGCACGCGGCAGCAGGGTCTGAGCACTTCATCCCGTCCACCAGAACCTGATAGTAGTGGAACCCCGGCCGAACCGGGTCGGTAGTTACCGTCCAGTCTCCGTTGTCCTGACGGACGAGCGCAAATACCCGCTCGCCGGCTTCGGGGCCCTCGGGTTTGCCGAATTCTATCTGCACCGCGTGCGCGTCAGGGGCGTGGATGCAAAACGTGAT
Source organism: uncultured Fibrobacterota bacterium (assembly GCA_964546395.1). Taxonomy (GTDB): domain Bacteria; phylum Fibrobacterota; class Chitinivibrionia; order Chitinivibrionales; family CAZJJT01; genus CAZJJT01. The sequence continues at coordinate 5,818 of CAZJJT010000236.1, read as the reverse complement.
ACGGCGGTCCTCATCGACAGTCTGGCGTGTGTACAGGGGTGCGTGCATGGTGGCCTCCTTGTGGCTGCCTCCGCAGTATACACCCGTGGCTGCGTGCGCTCTGCGTGGAGTGGTTGGCGACTGGACCGGACAGCCTTCGCCGGTCACCAACCGAGTCGCGCTCCACCACCGCACCGTCCACAGCAAACTCGTGCGAACCACCGCCTTGTGATCAGGCGGCGTGCCAATCCACCAGGAGATACCGTATCACCACGTCAACTGCACGCGCCGCAACACTGCAGGGCTATGAACCAGACGGTGACCACGGCCTCGGCCAACGTTGCCTGCGACGTGACTGTGCCTGCGGGCTACGACATTGTCGTGTGCGCCTGGTTCATGAACACCGACGACCAGAACTCCGGTATCGACAACTTCCAGATCCAGCGCACCTCGACGGGCGTTGCCCGCCTTGCCAATGGCACGTACGAACCCGGCGGATACGCCTTCGTGCCATCGCGGCAAATGCGCTCAGTTGCGGCAGGTCACTACGTGGCACGCGCGACGACCGACCAGATGGTACGCACAGTGCCGGTGGAGGTCTGCCGCTGACCCCGAGGAGCCAGGGGGATGCGCGGGCGTAGCACTGAGCACCGTCGGCGTGGGCCGTTGTCTCATCGTTCCCCGCTGTCACCGTCCGTCCGCAAGTGGCCTCCTTCCGCCATATGCCCTTCATATATTAGTCGAAAGCGCTGTCTTCGAGGGGGTGCACGGTATGCTGAGAAGCTTGGCCATTCTCGTCTTCAGCATTGCCTTCGTTGCCGCTGCAGCGACCTACCATGTCAGCGTCGGCGGAAGCAACGCCCCTGCGGGCGGGTCGCTTTCCGACCCGTGGGCGACCATCGACTACGCCGTATCGCAGCTGCCCCGGTCCGGCGGCGATACCATACTGGTCGGCGATGGCGAGTACCGGGGCAGAACGTACATCACCGAGTCCTTCGACGCATACATCGTCATCCGTGCAGCCCACGCGTACTGCGCGAAGCTCAGCAATGTCCAGGACGGAAGCGAAGTGTTCGGTGTTTTCACCCCGGGCGCAGCGCGCATATGTCTCGAGGGGTTCGTTATCAGCAACACTCATCCTACCCACGTGTGCAGCGGACGCGAGTCCAACGTGGCGGTGCATTTCCAGGATGCCACCGACATCGTGTTTGCCGACAACATAGTGTTCGGCAACAACGCCCCGGGCACGTGCAACGAGCTTCTCAAGATCAACCGCGGGAGCGACGTGTACTACCCGCGCGATATCCACGTTACCGGCAATGTGTTCTACGACCACGCCGATGCCGGTGGGGCAGATATGATCGACGCGGTCCGACCCGGCGAGCTCGATATCTGCGAGAACATTTTCTTCGCCCGCAACGCCCCCCAGGCGCAATCGTTCATCACACTCAAGCGTGAGGTACCGGACTCAGCCATCCCGGCGTCTTTCCGCCCCGCACGCAGCCCTCGCTACCGGGTTGCACGCAACGTGTTCCTCAACTGGAACGGCGCGAGCGACCAGGCCTTCGTGCAACTGGGTGAAGACGCCGATGCCCAGCCGATGATCACCGACGCGCTCATCGAGAACAACCTGATGATAGGCAATTCGTCGAATCCCATCGCAGGGGCGATGCAGTTCAAGGGCGCCCGCGACGTTACCGTACGGGCCAACACCGTGACCGGGGACCTGCCGGGCGGGAGCTACGGGTTCCGCATCGGCACCGAGGGAAGCAACCCGCAATCGTACGGGTTCCATGTCCGCAACAATATCTGGTCCGACCCCACTGGCACCATGGGCACGCGCTTCATCAATACCTACGGCGACGTTGACATCGGCTCCTTCGTTGTCGACAACAACCTGTTCTACAATGCCGCAGCTTCTCTGCCGACCGGGGGCTCTGTACTACCCTCGATGGACATCAACCGGGTCGAGGCCGACCCGGGCCTCGACACCGACCACGGCGGCATCGTGTTGTCTGTGTGGGACGAACAGTCGGGACGGTTCCTGAGCGGGAGTGCGAGCATTCGAGAGGAGTTCGAGCGCCTGGTGCATGCGTACGGTTCCATACCGGATACCAGTCCCGCACGGGGCCGGGCCGACGCCGTCACCATGCCCGCCGATGACATCCTCGGCAGACAGCGGGACGCATCGCCCGACATCGGGTGCTTCGAGTACGGGGCGGCGGGTGCTGTACGGGGCGGCCGAAGGGTTTCGCGACGACCGCTCACCTGCCGGGTCACCGTCCTGCGGGTGTCGACCACCGACGGTGTGTTCGTCGTGTCGGGTGCCTGGCACGATGCGCCTTCGAGGGTGTTCGACCTCACGGGACGGGTGTACGTACGCATCGCTTCGCAACCCAACAGGGAGGGACGGTGATAGAAACGACGAGAGCATGCAAGGTAGCCGGGGTGGCAGTAGTGCTGCTTGTCGGCGTTGCGGCCGGCGGCGAGTGCGACAGCATGGCTGCCGAATGGGTGATGTGCGAAGATTTCGAGGCCGGCGACGGCGACTGGGACACATGGTGGGCCGCAACTGACTTCGTGTCCGGCTCCGGCATCGACAACCGCGGCCGGGTAACGTTGTCATCTGACCAACCGCATGGCGGGCGGTTCGCCGCCTACATGCCGGCGGCCGACACGGCCGGCTACCAGGGCGCTGGCCTCGACTGGTTCGCCTGTGACGGCGACCAGCGCACCAATTGCCCGCTGTTGGGGTTTGATTCCCTCTATTTCAGAGTATGGATCCGATTCGCCGATGAGCATCGTTACGTTCACCATTTCATGAGTCTCGGCGGGAGTCAACCCGACGACTTCTGGTACCATGGCACGGCCGGATGTCTGCCTAACGGCGAGTTGGCCATGGGCACCACGGTGGACCACCGCGAAGACAGCCATGAGTCGTTCTTCTACACATATACCCCGGACATGAGCTGTGACACGCGCTGCGAGCGGTACGCCGATGTGGCCGCCATCTGCCAGGAGTGTCTCGACAAGGGTCTGCCCACCTGTGTCGATACACCCCAGTGTTGTTGGGGCAACCATTACGAGTCTGACACGCCC
>CAZJJT010000236.1:0-2730 GCA_964546395.1 uncultured Fibrobacterota bacterium | reverse complement strand
GCCCTTCGCGTTTCCGGTCGGGCGCTGGTTTGCCTTCGAAATGATGATGCGTGCCAACACGCCGGATGTGCACGACGGCGCCATGGCGTACTGGGTCAACGACTCACTCATCCACCGTGAGGACGGCATGATGTGGCGCACGAGCCCTACGCTCGTCATGAACCGCATGCGCCTGCAGCACTATATCACAACGGAGGATGCCGGCGGGCACAGCAACCCGGTATGGTTTGACGACGTCGTGGTGAGCACGGCGCCAATAGGCAGTGGCAATGCGGCCACAGAGAGGCGCGGGCTGCGTGGGAAATGGTCGCCGCACGCCCGGGTGGGAGTTGCCCGCATCGGTAACCGCCTTGTACTCAGTCTCAGCGGAGGCGGAGACCCGGTCAGCTTCGCCGTGCAGGATATCTCGGGGCGGGTTGTGTGGCGCTGCTCTGCGGTGGCGGGCCGCGCGAGTACCACGCCCCTTGCGGCCGGCTGCTATGTCGTGCAGGCGACCACCCCGTATGTATCGGCGCTCAGTGAAGCTGTCATGACCAGATAGGGCACACGCATACCGGCGGTCAGCAGCGGCCGCGTGTGGCAACAACTGACGCCGGTTGTTCACAGAACCACATCTGTCTACCGCAGCACCACGAACTCCTCGCGGCACGTCGCCGCACCGCTTCTGAGCACCGCAACGTATCTGCCCGGGCCGCTGCGACCGCTGTCCCATGTCAACACCGCTGAGGGGCCTGCCGATACTGCCCGGTACACCAGCCGACCACTGATCGAGTAGATACTCAGCGCAGCCGCAGTGGCGGCCGACACGCACAGCGTCACGTACCCCCTCGCCGGGTTGGAGCTTATCGCGATGGAAAGTGAGCGACTGCCAGGCTGGCCGCGCCCGGTTCTGACCGCATCCGCCCCACGCTCATACCGCCCGATATCGGGACCCGTGCCGACGAAACCGTCATTGACACCCGCAATCACCACGCCACTGTCGACCAGAAGGCTGCTGCTCGAGAGACGGTAGTCACTGCCGGCTGCAGCGAATCCGGGGTTGCGGCTCAATGCGTGGCTCTCCTGCCCGGTTGCGGCGGCAAATGCGGCAACCGTCGTGTACGACGCACCGGCCCACCTCACCAGGCGCCCACTCGCCGTGGTGTACAGATTGTCGTAGTCGAAATCCACCGGGTTCTGGTTTGATGAACTCTCGAGCGCATAGTCGGTGCCGGCGTAGATGTTGTTGCGGGAGATGACATTGTTCCAGTTGCTGTACTGCTTGAAGAGGAACCCTGGTTGGCCGGCCACTCCCGTGTAGCAGGTGTTGTGATACAGGTAGACCCAGTCTATCGAGAGCGAGGAGTTCACATTGAACTTGAACGGGTACCCGACGTAGCCGTTGTGTGTCTCCCAGTCGGTCAGAACGTTGCGGATGAGGTAGGTCGGCCCGCCTGCCGCGGGTGCAACCGAGACCCCGGTAAGGAAGGCACGGAACGTGTTGTTGTAGATACGACAGTTGGTGCCGGCGCCGTCCGTTTCCACACAGTCGTCGTTGACGAACTCGATCACGTTATCATGGAAGTCCATGTTGCTGGTCGGTCCCGCGCCGTCATCCGAGTACAGGTGTGAGCCGTCAAACATGTGGAAGAAGTGGTTGAGCCGCACCACGTTGCCGGTGTTCGCGCTCGGACTGCCGTAAACCACTACCCCGCCCGCCTCGTAGTAACCCGTCCCCTCTTTCACCGCGCTCCAGTTCCAGGTGTCAACCGGCGACTCGGTGAATCGGCACCGCTGTACCGTGTTGAACCGGCAGGCACGCTTGAACGCAACACCGATGCAGCAGTGATGCAGGTAGCACGAGTCGACCACGTTGTACGAGGCACCGTCGAAGTATATCGCGCGCGGATAGGCATCGAGACCGTAGTAACAGATCTCCAGGCCCCTGATCTGGATGTAGTCCCGGCTTGTGACGGTGATGGCCGTGGTGTAGGCCGGTATCGCTACCGTGTCGGCCGCCGATGGTGCCTGACCGCCCGGAACACGGACGTAGAAGTGGCTACCGTCGGCGAAGTATCCCGATGGCATGCTCCACGTGTTGGCGACCAGGTCGGCAAGTGTGGGATTTGCGAACAGATGCTCGCCGTTGTGGTACGCCAGCCCAGGTTGAGCCGGACACGCGGTGCGGTAGATGCCGGCGCCGGCGTCGTACACACTCCACACGGGGCTGAACCCGGTGTCGCGCCCATCGAGTACCGCCGTTTCGCCCGGTGCGTTGCGGATGAGTATCGGTGCGGCCGGTGTGCCTGAGCGCGGCAGGCTCACCTGCTCGTAGTAACGCCCTTCATGGAGCAAAACCGTCGCACCGGCCTGCGCCAGCGACACCGCGTGGCTGAGTGTGGCGAAGGCTTGCGCCAGGCTCGACCCGTCACGGCTGTCGCTGCCCCCTGGGGCGACGTGGTACACGGTGCCGCTCGGCTGCGCAAAGCCGTCAGAACGCGTCGTGACCGTGATGGTCGTGTCGTGGTCGAACGCCGCGCTGCTCAGGCGGATGTCATAGGTCGTGCCGGGCTCAAGCTGGAACACGCTGCCGGCGAACCGGTTGGCGGCAACGTGCGAGAGCGGGTGCCCTGCGTGCCATGGCAGCGATGAAGGCGGGGTGTTCCACGCCATGCCCACGCTCGTGCCGGCCGATGGTGCGGCGCTGAGAACCACCTCCACGCCAACGTTGTTGTAGGTTGCCACTGCAGT
>CAZJJT010000235.1:0-7125 GCA_964546395.1 uncultured Fibrobacterota bacterium | reverse complement strand
GGTGATGTTTCTCAAGTACACCATGGGGGTGATCGTATTGCCCGGCGGGTTCGGGACCATGGACGAGTTGTTCGAAACGCTGACACTGGTGCAGACGTGCAAGACGCCGGATCTGCCGCTGATCCTGATGGGGCGTGAGTTCTGGCGCGGTCTGCTGGTGTGGTTGCGGCGGACGCTCGAAGGGCGCAGGCTGATCTCGCAGGGCGACGTTGACATCCCTGTGGTCACGGATTCTCCCGAGGAAGCAGTGGCAATTGTCAAGGAGTTCCATCGCCGGCGCGACCACGTCGCGAATTTCATCTGATCTTTTTTGGTGGCAATGTGTTGACAAGGCGCTGCAGATGTAGTAGTATAGTGATGAGGGGCGTACTGATCACACGTTCCTTGATGTAAAGAGAGGCCGGTAGTCCAGTCTGTCAACCGCGGTGACAGAACAGCAGAAGTGGTCGACCGGCACGGCAGTATCACCAAACCCAAGGAGGCAGAAGTGGCAGTGAAGAAGAAGGCCAAGAAGGTTGCCAAGAAGAAGACCGCGAAGAAGAAGGTAGCGAAGAAGAAGGTCGCGAAGAAGAAGACCGCGAAGAAGAAGGTTGCGAAGAAGAAGTAGTCGCGACTGAGCGTTGTTGCGGAAGGCGGGGTGCCATCGGCGCCCCGCCTTGTTGTTTGTCCCCCGTTTGCTTGCCTTCGCTGTGTGCCGTGTAGTACTTTCTGTTGCCTGAAACGGGAAGTGTGTGGCCCTCTTTCAATTCTTGTCCTCGCGAATACATGGTACAATTCTCACGACTGGTTGCCGAGAAGTGGAGCATCTCCGAGCCCGTTGCCGCCGCTGTCTGCGCGTCGTTCGAGCAGGGCGACTGGGCCTACTACACGGCTGAGTACAACCCGGCGGTGGCCGCCGAGGTTTCACTCGAGACCGTCTGGGAGATCTTCGACTTCCTCAGCGATGTCCGCGCACTGGCGCCGAAGAAGAAGCGTCTGACAAACGCGCTGCAGAAGGCGGGCACCCTCACCGATGCCCTGCAGTTGCGCGTGGAAGCTTCGGTGGATCCGTTTGAACTCGACGACATGCTCATCGTCTACCGCCCCAATCCGCGCAGTCGTGCGCAGGTCGCCCTGCACACCGGAGTCGGACCGCTTGCCGATACCGTGCTCGCTCAGCAGGCGGGCGGAGAACCAATAGAGGAACTGGCGAAGGCATATGTCGGGACGCACGCTTCGCTGAAGACGGTTGAAGATGTGCTGAGGAGCGTGTCGGACATTGTCGCCGAGCGGTTTGCGTATGACGAGACGGCACGGGCCATGGCGCGAGAGTTCTGTTTTGAAGACGGGTTCTTTACTGTCACGCCCAAGGACCGCAAGGACGCACAGTGGGCACAGTTCCGCGACCGCGAAATCCACGTGCAGGACCTGCCGCAGGAAGACGCGGTGAAGCTGCTGTGGGCGGAGGAGCAGAAGTTGGTCCGGGTCAAGCTCGGCGTGCAGCTCTTCCGTATCACCGAGGTGCTCCGCCAGCACTTCGTTGAAGATCCCGAGGCCCCGGGGTTCGAGGTGATCTGTCAGGCAATCGATGACTGCTGGACTCGCCTGCTGCAGTCGATTGCCGAGCGGGACATCAAGGACCGCATTCGCCACGAAGTTCACGTGTGGGCGCTCAAGAGCGTCGCGGCTTCGCTGCCGCAGTCTGCGCCGGGAATCGAATCGCAGACGATGGTGGCGGTGGGGGCGGATGCACACGGGCGCATGGTGTGCACGGCGCTCAACGGCGAGGGCCGGATGCTGGGGGCAACGCGTGACCAGAGCGCCATGGAATCCGGGGTGCCTGCCGATCGCCTGGCGAAGTTTCTGCTCCGCTATCGTCCGGCACGCGTCATCGTGGTGCGTGCCGACACGGATGTCTCGGTCGAAGAGGTTGCACGAACGACTCTCGACCGCGAGTCTTCTTCGGCCGAGCTGAACGCCATCGACATGCCGTCGAGCGGCATCGAGAACGCTGCGTGGCTGAAAGAGAAGTGCGCGGACCTCGATGATGACATGCGCGCGGTGTACGGTGCGGCGCTGTCGTGGCTGAAACCACTGAACCTCGTGGCGGAAATCGGCACTCGCTACTTCGACGTACATTCGCTCCAGAAATATCTCCCGCAGGACAAGCTCGATTCGGTGGTTGGGCGGACCTCCACTGAACGCGTGCTGCGCCGGGGTGTGGCGGTCCGCGATGTTCCCGATTCGCCGTTGCTGCAGTACGCCCCGCTGACAGCCGAGGTGGCTGCGGCGATCAGGGCACGGGACATTCAGCACCCCCTTGCCGACAAGGGCGAACTGCTCGGGGTCGACGGTGTCACCGAGCAGGTCTACCGCAATATCGCCGGCTTCGTCGTGCTGCCCTCATCGTCACACCCGCTTGACGCGACCCTGGTTCACCCGTATCTCTACGGGCAGCTCGAGGATGTCGCGCATGAGCTGAAAGTGTCGGCGGAGGGCCTGGTGGTGAACCCGGGGGTACTGGGCGCGTATACCTGCGACGATTTTGTCTGGCAGCTGTACATCCGCCGCAATCTGCCCGCTCAGCTCGAAGCAGGGCAGCGGGTGGCCCAGTCCCGCACCGTGCCCCGTCGCCGGTTCCGTCTCGAGGAGTTGGAAGAGGGCATGGTGGTGCAGGGCAAGGTAACCAACCTGTCGGCTTTCGGTGCGTTCGTCAACATCAACGCGGTGTGTGACGGCCTGGTGCACATCTCACAGCTCGCCGATACCTATGTCGAAAGCCCCCAGCAGGTGGTGTCCGTCGGCGACACTGTCCATGTTCGTGTTGTCAAGGTCGACACGAAGAAGCGACGGATTTCGCTCTCGATGAAGGGACTGGGGCAACGCACCCCGCGGGTGAAACCCACCGCCAACCACATCAGCACCCTCATAGACCACTTCAGCAACCGCTGAAACCGCGACTCAGCCGGCGGCGGGGTCAAACTCCTGTGCCTCGAACCGCCGCCCGTCACGCCACAGCTGTTCGATATCGTAGTACTCCCGCATCTCGGGGGCCATCATGTGCACTACCACGTCCACGTAGTCCAGCACCGCCCACCGCCCGTCCTCCAGTCCCTCGCGGTATGCCGGCTGGCAGTGGCGTGCTTTAAGCCCGCTCAGCACCGCCTGTGCGATGGCACGGCAGTGCACCGGACCGTTGCCGCTGCAGATCACGAACCAATCGCAGACCGGGTACGTGCCCGTAGTCTGGTACACGGCGATATTCTCGGCTTTCGTGTCCACCATTCGAGACACCACCGCCTCCACCAGCTGCCTCCCCGCCAGCACATCACTGCTGCTCACCGTATGGCCTCCCTGAAATCGGCTCCCACATACACCACCACGTCGTACAGCCCGTTGTCATCACGCAGCAGGACCACCCGCTCGGTGCGGAGCGCATCCGCGACACGCTCGGCATTGCGCATGTCGTGTGAGTGTGATACCACGATAGTTGCCGGGTAGTTCCATGTCGGCGCGTTCTCGACATCCTTCACGTCAAAACCCTGGGTGCGCAGGTAGTCCGCTACCGCCGAGCCGGCGTTGTCGATACCGCAGCCGTTGAGCACCTGTACGCTGCCGATCGAGGGGACCCCCTCCTCAACAGGCGCGCGTGCCGCGGCCCCGGACGACGCTGCAGACGTTTCGGTCGCGGCGGGCTGGGAGTGCGGACTGTCGGCGGCACGCGGTACGCTCGACATGCCGCCTACGGCAATCGCACCCGCCACCACGGCGACAAACAGGGCGAACACGAGTCCGCTAGGCATGTGCATGTCGTGGGCTGCGCTGAGTCATGTCACGAGGGATTGACCCGCACGACGCGGGGAGAGTGCCCTGCGATTTCGTCCGCGGAGAGCAGGCAGTAGCTCAGCACCATGATCCGGTCGCCGGGAAGACCGCAGCGGGCAGCCGGGCCGTTGAGTTGCACGGTCCCCGACCCCGCGGGTGCGGCAATGGCGTACGTTGTGATGCGGCTTCCGTTCTCGAGGTTCAACACGTGAACTTCCTCGTTCCCGGCGATCCCGGCACGGTCGAGGTACTCACTGTCGAGCGCGACACTACCCTCGTACTCAAGGAGCGTCTCCGTGATCCTGATATCGCGGATCTTCGCGTGCAAGAATCGTCTCATCATGGCGTGCGCAACCTGTTCTCGACAGAAACACCCGACTGCCCCAAAAATACCTCTGTGACGACGGCGGCCTCAGTTGGCCGACAAGAGTTTGCGGATCTGGTCACGAAGTTCGGCGGCGTCCTCGTACTGCTCGTGAGCAACCGCCGCCGCAAGTTTCTCCTGCAGCTGTTGCAGCGGCGAGAGCGGTTCATCGACAGCCGGACGGGACTCGGCCCGTTCCGACTCCTTCTGCGACTCATCGGTAAACAGTACCCCTGCCTGCGCCATCACCTCTTCCTCCACGAACACCGACGCGCCGTAGCGCAACGCGAGCGCGATGGCATCACTCGGCCGCGCGTCAAGTTCGAGCACGCCGGAGGAGTGGCGAAGACTCAGGCGGGCATAGAACGTGTCGTCACGCAGTTCACACACCACCACGCGCAGCAGGCTGCAGCCAAGCGCGTCGAGCGAGTTCTTGAACAGGTCGTGGGTGAGCGGCCGCTCCACCTCCAGGTTGTTCAGCCGTATCGCGATGGCCCGGGCCTCGAACTGCCCGATGGCGATGGGGAGGGCCCGCTGGTCCTGCGAACCGCGCAGCAGCAGGACGTACTCGTCGTCGAGACTAAGCAGGAGGATTCTGGTCACGTCGATAGGTATCACCGATCCGTGCCTCCACGTCTACACAGGGTTGACCTCGACGGTCTGTGCGCGTCCGGGACCCACCGACACCAGCAGCAGCGGCACGTCGTAGCACAGCTCGCGCAGACGGGCCACGTATGCCTGCGCTGCCACGGGGAGATCGCCGAGACTCTTCGGGGTGCCGAGGTCCTGGCTCCAGCCCGGCATCGACTCGTACACCGGTTCGGCACGCTCCAGTTCGGCCAGGTCGGACGGGAACCGGTCCGTCTCAACCCCGTCAATACGGTACCGCGTGCACAGTTTCAGTTCCTCGAACGAGCTGAGCACGTCCAGTTTGGTCAGTGCCATCCGGGTCATGCCGTTGAGCTCGACTGACTTGCGCAGCATCACACTGTCAAACCAGCCGCAGCGGCGCGGGCGGCCCGTCGTGGCGCCGAACTCCCCGCCCACCGTGCGCAGTTTCTCCCCGGTGCCATCGAGCAGTTCGGTGGGGAATGGGCCGTTGCCGACCCTCGTGGTGTACGCCTTGACAATACCCACCACGTTGGTCACACTTGATGGGCCCACCCCGGCGCCCACGCAGACTGCGCCGGCAATCGTGTTGGACGAGGTCACGAAAGGGTACGTGCCGTGGTCGATATCGAGGAACGTCCCCTGTGCCCCCTCAAAAAGCACGCGCTTGCCCGCGCGCATCGCGTCGAACAGCATCCGCGAGGTGTCGGCGATCATGGGAAGCAGGCGGGCGCGCATCGCACGGTACTGCTCCACCACCGCTTCCGGTTCGAGCGTGTACTCGGCGCCGTAGTACGACCTGATAAGGTCCCCCTTGCGCTGAACCGCTTCGCCGAGACGGGAGGCGAAGGAGTCCCAGTCACGCATGTCACCCACGCGCAGGCCGCGGCGGGCAGACTTGTCGGCATACGCGGGACCGATGCCGCGCCCGGTGGTGCCGATCCTGTTCGACCCCTTGTCGGCCTCGGACGCCTGGTCCTGTGCTTTGTGATAGGGGAGTGCGAGGTGCGCACGGTCGGACACGAACAGGCGACCGTCCATACTGATGCCGCGTGAAGACAGCTCGTCAACCTCCAGCAGGAACTGCTCCGCGTCGAACACCACGCCGTTGCCGATCATACAGACCCGTTTGGGATAGATAATACCGGAAGGGACGAGGTGGAATACGTACTTGTCGCTGCCGACCACCACGGTGTGGCCGGCGTTGGCCCCGCCCTGGAACCGCACGACAACGTCCGCTCGCTCCGACAAATAGTCGATGGCCTTGGCTTTGCCTTCATCGCCCCACTGGGAGCCAACCACGACCGTGCTGCTCATTCGTTCCCCCAAATAAAAAGGCCACTTGCCCGGTGTAAGCGAGTGGCGTTTGCAGAACCGCATCCTGCTTACACTTGAAACTACCTCCGGGAGTGCTGCGGATTCAATACCGGCAACAAGTATCTTAACAGGTTGTTCGCCTGTCACAAACCCGTTCGATCCCACCCCAGCGTATCGACCGATGACACCCGAAAAGCCCCTTATAGTGCAGAGCGACGGGATCCTGCTGCTCGAGGTCGATAACCCGCAGTTCCGAGAGGCGCGCGACGCCATCGGTGTGTTTTCGCACCTGGAGAAGAGCCCCGAGCACATCCACTCGTACGCTGTCCGGCCTCTGTCGCTGTGGAATGCCGCCGCTCTCGGACTGGGGAGCGATGACGTGGTGCGGCGGTTGGAGCAGTACTCGCGTTACCCGCTGCCCGGCAATGTACTCAGCGACATCCGTGAGGTGATGGGGCGGTTCGGTGCGTTCGTGCTGGAGCGCGACGGAGACCGCCTGGCGCTTCGCGCCCACGAGCCCTACGTGCTCGAGCGGGTCCGCCGCAACGCGGCAGTCGCGGCGTTGTTCGGACCGCAGATCGACGATTGCACTGTCAGCGTTGACCCGGGCAGCCGCGGGGTGCTGAAACAGGCGCTGATGGGATTGGGCTATCCGGTCAACGACCGTGCAGGCTATGTCGACGGTGAACCGTACGCGTTCCTGCTGAAAGAAACGCTGGCAAACGGCGCTCGGTTCGTGGTGCGGGAGTACCAGAAAATGGCGGCCGAAAGTTTCGTGGGGGAGGAGTCGCTCGACGGCGGGAGCGGGGTGGTCGTGCTTCCCTGCGGCGCGGGTAAGACCGTGGTGGGCATTGCGGTGATGGGCCTGATGCAGACCCGGACACTGGTGCTGGTGACCAATATCACCGCGGCGCGCCAGTGGAAACAGGAGCTGCTGGAGAAGACGACCATCCCCGCAGATGACATTGGCGAGTACAGTGGAGAGCGCAAGGAGATACGCCCGGTGACAGTGGCGACCTACCAGATCCTCA
>CAZJJT010000234.1:0-7128 GCA_964546395.1 uncultured Fibrobacterota bacterium | reverse complement strand
TGCTGAACATGTCGGAGCCCGTACAGCAGGCGGTGGTAGACGGTGCGAAAGCGTTTGGGGTTGTAGTTGTCCTTCAGTCCCAGGTCATCGGGTTTAAGCTGGCCGAAGAGCGTATCGAGCTGTTGGCGCGCCTGCTGGATGTACCCAAGGATGTCTTCGCGTGGGATGATGTCGTCCGCCTTGTTCTCGAACGTCGGGTCGCCGAATACGTCATGTGGCAGTTCCTCATCCAGGCCAATGGTGTGGTGCCTCATGAAGAAGAGGGCGTGGTAGGCTTCGCGGCAATACGGCGCGTCGTCGCTGCACCACTTGGTCCAGAAGTCCGGCGGGCAGTTGGTGACTGCGAGCTCAAGCATCTCGAGCGCTGCCAGGTACTGCTGCTTCAGGTCGGTAAGGAGGTATTCCATAAGTCCAAGATACGTGTGGGCACAGTGGAGTTGCAGTGCTCAGTTGGTGTCCGTCCAGTCAGACCGTAGGCCTGCAGACAACGTCGTGCAGGGCAGGCTCCCATAGCGCTGCACAAACTCTGACAGCCCACTGAAGATGCCGAAGGGGTAGTAGAGGAAGTCGTCTGCCGACGAAGCGGCAAGTGCGGTGATACCCAGAGTACCGACGAGGATGGTGATGAGAACAATCCGCACGGCTACTGACCCATTCGCTCGAGATGGGTGCTGTGCTGCCGGGTCCAATTGCCTGCAACTAAGCGTTCACTGTTCACGTGCATCTGCCCGTGGACACCTGTGCCTATCCCTATATACAAAACGCGCATCTGTATGCATATGCTCTTTTTCCACGGGCGGTGCATATGTACGTTGCCGGTGCCACTGGGGTGCGGAAAAGGGCATATATGGTGACGTTCCTGCGGAGCAGGAATGAGCACCATACATGTTCTGGATGCGGCGTTCTGTTGCGGGTCGGGCAGCAGCCGGTCTACTCGACGGGCGGAGGAGCGTGCGCCGCGCAGGGCGGTCCCAGTGGGCACCTGCCTGCCGAAGTGAGTGCTGAACACATCGTCGCTCGCACCAGGCCTCTATCACCTGACTGTTGCCACCAGCGGCAGCGGCCGTCAGGTCGTGTACCCAGTGAGCGTCTGGCGTTGATGGTTGAAGAGGGATGATTGATGATTGGGTAGCCTGCATCGGTATTGGCTCTCCGTTGTCGTGATCGTGATCGGCTGTTGCTGTCCTCTCTTCTCCGCTCTACTCACTCCTGCGTTCGTGTTTCTCGGGTGCTCCGCGCACCCGAACCCGCGGCCGGGGGCCAGTTCGCCTTGGCCCCGGCACCCCCGTGCGTGGCGCGACGGAGCGGCTTATCGCTCGGCTTCTGCTCCCGCACGCGACCTTCGGTCGCGTGGACAACTAACCATGGGCGCGCAGGTTCTTCGCCCTGCCCAACTCTCTCTTGACAACACCCCCGCCGACGGCGATATTGTAGGTATGGCACAGGCGCATCCCACAAAACAGTACAGCCAGAGCATGTATGGTGTACATCGCTGAGATACGCGCGCCGTCCACCATACATACAAGTGGAGCAAAGTCTGTTTGTCAGCTCAATGTGGAATGACATGGTTGATAGTGCGCGCGAAATGAGAACCAAATTCATCAGCGAAAGAGAATTGTGAACGACACGACCAGGATCATCCTTTATGCCAGCGCTGGAGGTCTTCCAATTGTGATTGGCGGTTTGCTATCCAGCATATTCCAGGCAAGGCGCTTCAAGCTTGCGTCAGAAATCAACCATTGGGTAATTGCCTTCGGTGGAGGCGCCTTGCTGGCGGCAATTGCGTTTGCTCTTGTTCCTCAGGGGACGCAGTCACTTTCGCTTGCTGAATTGACCGTAACATTCCTTCTGGGTACAGCGGTATTTATGGTTGTAGATATCCTCTTAGCAAAGAGCGGCGGCTCATTTGCTCAAGTGTTGTCAATGATGATGGATTCGGTGCCTGAAGGACTTGCACTCGGGGCCTCTTTTGCACACAACCATGGATTTGGCCTTCTTCTGGCCGTATTCATCGGACTCCAGAACCTGCCTGAAGGGTTCAATTCATACGTTGAACTGAACAGACTCATGTCCAGATTGAAAGTCCTCGTCCTCCTTTTTGCACTAGCCACGGTAGACGTTTTGGCTGCGCTATGTGGCGAATACTTCCTCAATGACAAACACAGAACCATAGGATTCGTTATGATATTTGCTGCCGGCGGAATTCTCTATCTGATCTTTCAGGATATTGCCCCTCTTTCGAAGAAGAGGAAGAACTGGCTGCCAGCTACAGGTGCCAGTTTTGGGTTCATCCTGGGAATGATTGGAGAACGCCTGATTGGATGAGGCCAGAGCGCGTGCATGGAAGGACTTGGCAAACATGCTTCGCACAACACGACCACGCTGACATGCCTGAGAAGTGGCACAGCAGCTGTGGCCGAGACCGTTGTAGGGAACCCTTGCATGCGAAGCACAGCAGAAGCATCTGAAGCTGAAAGACCCACTATGGACACGGAGGATTTATGAATGCCCTGAAGATTTCCTGCATCGTTGTTCTCGGGCTGTGTGCCCTCTGCACGAAGACAGTCGAACGAGTCTTCGATTTCGAGAACGGGACTTTCTGCCGTCTGAAGCTGGGAGACGACATTGAGACTGCCATGAAGATCTACGGGAAACCGCAATACGACGGAGGACCGACGTCGCATGGCTATGTCGGGAGGTATGACAGGAGATACCTGTTTGGGGATGTGGAGATTCATTGCAGGGACAACAAGATTCAGAACATCATCACGTCGGCCCCGCAAATACGGACAGACAGGGGGTTGAAGAGGGACGACCCCAAGAGCAGACTACTGGAACTATATGGAGAACCCAGCAGAGAGATCAACGATGGGGATGGGTTGGTATACAACATTGGTGAGTACCATCTCGTCGTGTTTGTCGTGAACGAAGTCGTCGACCACGTCGAGGTGTTCGGGACGATATAGAACCGCTGGAGCGGAGCCCCCTCCAAGACAGCGTGTTGTCCATGCCTGCAGCTCGAACCCCGGCATGCAGACCCGCGTTCGCAGCGCGTATCTTTGCACTCTCACCCAACAGGAGTGCACCGACCGCATGACTCGCCGCTCGCCGCTGGTACGCACCTCACCCGAGTCCCAGGGAATCCGCTCTTCGGCCATCCGCGCGTTCGTCGACGCGGTCGAGTCGGAGGTCCGTTTTCTCCACAGTTTCATGCTTCTCCGCCACGGCGTGGCGGTTGCCGAAGGGTGGTGGGCGCCGTACGGGCCGCGCGTGCCGCACCTGATGTTCTCGCTGACGAAGAGCTTCACCTCCACGGCAATCGGCATGGCGGTGGGCGAGGGGCTGTTGAGTATCGACGACCGTGTCGCAGAGCTTTTCCCCGGCTCACTGCCGGATGACGCCACTGACCACGCGCGCGCCATGCGCGTGCGTCACCTGCTGTCGATGTCGACCGGGCACGAGCAGGACACTTCGGGCCCTCTGATGAACGACCCGGACAACAACCACGCGCGCGGCTTCTTCTCGGTGCCCGTGGTGCATGAACCCGGTACGCATTTCTGCTACAATACCGGTGCGAGTCACCTGCTGGCGGTGATCCTGCACAAGCTCACCGGCCAGACCCTTCCCGAGTACCTCGGGCCGCGCCTGTTCGGGCCCCTTGGCATTACGCCCGGCCCGTGGATGGCCATGAAGAGCGGGATCAACACGGGGGGGTCCGGGTCGAGTTTCTGCACCGAAGACATCGCGCGGTTCGGCCAGTTCTACCTTCAGCGGGGCGTATGGAAACGCCGGCGGCTACTGAGCGAGGAGTGGATTGCGCAGGCGACCTCGAAGCAGGTCGCCAACGGCACCGACCCTGTCAGTGACTGGGCGCAAGGGTACTGCTTTCAGTTCTGGCGCTGCCGCCACAACGTGTTCCGCGGTGACGGGGCATTCGGGCAGTACTGCGTGGTGATGCCGGAGCAGGATGCCGTGCTGGCCATGACCGGCGGTATGGGCGACATGCAGAAACCGCTGGACCTGGTGTGGGAACAGCTGCTGCCCGCGATGTCGGCGGGAGCGCTCCCGGAGGATTGTGGTTCGCAGGAGGCGCTGCGCGGGAAGCTGACTGGTCTTGCGCTTGCGCCCGTGCAGGGGGCGATGAAGGGGGCTGTGAAGGGCTCGGGCAGGACCTACGTGCTTGACAGGAATGAACAGGGGTTCGCGTCCGCGAGACTGACGACACGAGGGAAGACGGCGACACTGTCGCTGGAGGGCGGGCCGTATCCGGTGAAGCTCAGGTTCGGGTATGGAACATGGGCACGTGGTACCGCGGTTATCGGCAGGGAACAGGTAGCACGCCCCGCCGCGGGCAGCTGCGCCTGGATAGCCCCCGACACGTGGCGCGGTGAACTGTGGGGCTACACTACTCCCTACCGTCACTCGTACCAGTGCCGCTTCGCCGGCGACTCGATCACCGTGGCGTTCGAGCAGAATGTGGCGTTCGGCTCGACAGAGGCACCCGTACTGACAGGGCATGCGGCCCCCGCTGCCCGGAAAGGCCCCCGGGCATGAAACGCTCCTCGGTGCTCTTCGTGACCGCACACCCCGACGACGTGGCGTTCTCGTGCGGCGGGACAGCGTGGCTGCTGAAAGAGAAGTACGACCTGCACGTGGTGTGCGCGACCCACGGTGATGGCGGACATGTGGCGGGGCGCAACGCAAGCCCCGCGGAAGTGGCCGAGGTGCGCCCCGCGGAGGAACAGGCCGCCTGTGAGCTGCTGGGAGCGTCACTCACGTTCCTGGATCTGCCGGATGGCCGTATCTTTGCCACGAGTGACATCTGCGAACGGGTTGCCGGTATCGTCAAGCAGGTCGAGCCGGTCGCGGTGCTGACCCACGGGCCGTTCGAGAAGCGTGACCACTCCGCCGTGTTCACTATCGCCTACCAAGCGCTGTTCATCGCGGGTCGGTTCTGGGAGACCGAGTTCTGCATGTTTTTCCACGAGGACGGCACCTACAACCTTACCTCACCGAGTATCCTCGTGGATATCAGCGGAGTTGTGGAGCACAAACGTGAGTTGATCCGCTGCCACCGATCGCACCTGGAGCACGGCGAGCAGGATGTGGAACACCTTCTGGTGCGCAACCGTACGTTGGGTCGCATGACATTTGCGGAGTATGCCGAGGCGTTCTACACGCCGTTCCCCATGGTGAACAAGCGGTGGGGGAGACGGCCCGAAGTGGGGCGGATACTGCTGGATCTGTAGCCATGACGCGAAACAACTCCAGTATCCAGTCGTTCTCACGCGGGCTTGCCGTGCTTCGGTTGCTGGCTGAGCGCGGGGAGATGACCGCGACCGAGATCGCGCGCGCGCTCGGGCTGCACCAGAGTTCGGCTTCACGGCTGCTGCGCTCGCTGGAGCAGGAAGGCTACGTGTACAAGCCGCGGTTCCACCGGTTTGCGCTGGATGTCAACGTGCTGCTGTTTGCGGGCGCGGCGATGGAGCACTTCGGCGAGGTGCGCACCGCGGCACGGGTGTGCAGCGAACTCCATGAACGCCTCGGGTGCGGGGCGGCGTGTGTGATGCTGCGTGAGGGGCGGCTGATCTACCTGGCGCGGATCCACGAGGGAACCGCGGCGGTGCTGTCGTTGGTCGACGATTCAGCGTTTCCCGTGCACCGGTCCACCCCCGGACTGCTGCTTGCCGGCCGGCTGGGCAGGGAGGGGTTCTCCGAGGTGATGCGTGCCAGCATGGCGCGTAACCCGGAGCCGGGCCCAAGTCCTGAGCAGTTGTGGACGCTTGCGGAGGCAAACACCGGAGACGACCGTGTACTGTATCTGCGCGCGTTTGCCGCAAACCTGTTCAGTGCTTCACTGGCCTACCAGACGCCGCGTGGGGTTGCCGCATTGACACTGTACAGTCAGACGACGGTCTTGGACCGTGCGAAAGCAGCGTCGGAGCTTGTGAAGGCGACGGAGAGCATCTGACCACCGCTGGTCCCCGTCAGCGACCCGTCGCAGACCACTGCTCCCCCCCACGGGGTACCCCGCGAAGCCCCCATACAGATCCTCCACAAATCCAGTTGTGCCGCTACTTCTTTCTCACCGCCTCAACCATCGGCATCCCGGTATTGTAGTCCAGCTGCCGAGGTTCGTATTCCTCGTTCTCGCGCTGGCGGGTACTGCCGGTGTAGCCCCACGTTGCCCGGCGAGCATCCGTGCGCCACGGGCGTCGCTCCCAGTAGTAGCCGCGGAACGGATCACGCGTGTCGTTCATCCAGTCGAGGAGACGGTCGTGGAGACCGTCGCGGACTGCCGCGTGGTCGGGCGAGCCGATCAGGTTGTTCATCTCGTGCGGGTCGGTGTCGAGGTCGTACAGCTCGTCGGTCACCATCAGGTTGACCACCAGCTTGTACCGCCCGTCACACGCGCAGCGCACCGGCTGGAACCCCCCGAACCCGTCGTGGTCGATCTCGTAACGCGCGAACTCGATGAACACCTGCTCGTTGACCGCGGCTGACGGGTCGCGCAGCAGCGGCAGTTCGCTGCGTCCCTCGAGAAGCCTGGGGAGGGGCAGTCCGAAGAAGTCCATTACGGTGGGTACGAAATCGATGTGAGACACGAGGGCGCTGGAGGCTGCGCCGGCGGGGCAGACCCCGGGCCATTTGACAATAAACGGGATGTTGGTGATCTCCTCGTACATCACCGGCCCCTTGTTCCATATCCCGTGCGAGGACATCATGTCACCGTGGTCGGCCGTGTAGATCACGAGCGCATCAGGCACACGTTTCTCGATCGCGTCGAGCACCCGCCCGATCTGGTGGTCGACAAAGGAGTTGCAGGCGAAGTAGTTCGGGTTGTGGATCGCATGGCCCTCTCCGGGCATCTTCCCGCGGTCCTGGGCAGCCCACACGCGATGGTGCTCGGGCTTGTTCTCGAGCGTATCGTACACGTTGGGGCTGGCCGGGAACCCGAAATCATCGTACATGCTCGCAAACGGCTCGGGACACACGAACGGCCCGTGGGGCTCATCATAGGAAAGCACGAGGCAGAAGTCCTGCTCGGAGTGCTTCTCGACGAAGTCTATCGCGCGAGTGGAGCAGCGATGACCGAAGGTGAACTCCTCGGTGAGCGAGGGGGCGCGG
>CAZJJT010000233.1:0-7131 GCA_964546395.1 uncultured Fibrobacterota bacterium | reverse complement strand
GCTCACGCGGGATCTGCTCGCGCTCCAGCACCGCGCCGATGTGAAGCAGGTAGCTCGGGGTAGCATGCACGACCGTGGTGCGGAAATCCTGCATGAGTTTGAGCTGCCGCATCGTGTTCCCGCTGCTCGCAGGTATTACCAGCATCCCCACCTTCTCCGCACCGTAGTGCAGCCCCAGGCCGCCGGTAAACAGACCGTACGTGGTCATGTTCTGAAACACGTCCCCACGACCAGCGCCTGTGGCCACGATGCAGCGCGCAACCAGTTCGGTCCAGTTGTCTATGTCCGCCTGCGTGTGGTAGATGACGGTCGGGGTCCCGGTGGTGCCGCTCGAGGTGTGCAGCCGCACCGCCTGCTGCAGCTCCACGGCAAGCAGCCCCCGCGGGTAGGCTTCCCGAAGGTCATCTTTCGTGGTGAACGGGATCCGCCTGATATCGTCGATTGTACGGATGACCTCCGGGCCGGTGACACCGGCCCGTCGCAGGCGTTCGCGGTAGAACTCAGTGCGCAGTGCCAGTTCGACCGTACGCCGCAGCTGCCTCACCTGCAGCGCATCGAGTGCGGCACGGTCGATGGTCTCGCGCTCACGGTTCCAGTACGTGTGGTCCATTGCTCACAGCGACCCGATGTCCGACTGACCGACCACGTGCAGCCCCTTCTTCCCGAGGACCTCGAGTGCCCGGTCCGGCTCGTCGAACCTGAACACCATCAGCGCCCGGTCGGTCTTCTTTTCGACAAATCCGTACATGTACTCGATATTCAGTCCGGCGTCGTTCACCGCGCCCAGGACTGCCGCCAGCCCGCCCGGCTTGTCGTCCACCTCGACCGCCACGATATCGGTGACAGTCGCGACGAACCGGTGCGCACGCATCATCTCAAGCGCCTTCTCCGGCGCGTCCACCACGATGCGCAGTACGCCGAACTCGTCGGTTTCCGCGATGGTCAGTGCGCGGATGTTGACCCCGCCTTCCCCGAGCATCGAGGTCACTTCGGCCAGCCGCCCCTTGCGGTTCTCCAGAAACACTGATATCTGCGTGACTTTCATCGTTTGCTCCTTGGCTACGAGAGTTTGCGCTTGTCAACCACCCGCCTGGCTTTGCCGATGCTACGCTCGATCGTGTTGGGTTCGACCAGCCGGACCTTTGCCGACACGCTCAACACGTCAGCGAGCTCCTTCTCCAGCTTCGTGCCAAACCCCGTCAGGTTCTTCACTTCATCGGAGAATATCCGCTCGTCCACCTCCACCAGCACCTCGAGTGAATCGAGTCCCCCCTCTTCCCGGTCCACCACCAGCTGGTAGTGCGGCTGTACGCCCTCCACTTTCAGCAGCACATGTTCGATCTGCGAGGGGAATACGTTGATTCCGCGGATGATGATCATGTCGTCGGTGCGGCCGCGCACCTTGCTGATGCGCGGGCTGGTGCGCCCGCATGCGCAGGTGCTGCAGTTCACCAGCACGATGTCGCGCGTGCGGTAGCGGACAAGCGGGATCCCCGCCTTTGTCAGCGTGGTAATCACCAGCTCGCCGTACTCGCCCTCCGCCACGCGCTCGCCCGTGTCCGGGTTGATGATCTCCGGGTAGAACACGTCGCTGAACGTGTGCAGTCCGTTCTTGTGTTCGCACTCCTGCGCCACCCCCGGTCCGATGATCTCGGACAGGCCATAGATATCGGTGGCCAGCATGTCCCACGACTCCTCGATTTTGGTGCGCATCTCGGCGGTCCACGGCTCCGCCCCGTGCACGCCGACTTTCCAGGAACTCGCGCGCGGGTCAATCCCCATCTTCCGCGCGTCCTCCACCATGAATATGGCATAGCTCGGCGTGCAGGTGAGCACGCGCGGGTGGAAGTCCTGCATCAGTTTGAGCTGCCGGGCCGTGCCGCCGGCGGACATGGGCAGGATGGTGCAGCCGAGTTTCTGCGCCCCGTAGTGCACACCCAGGCCGCCGGTAAACAACCCGTAGCCGTAGGCGTTCTGCACCATGTCGCCCGGCACCGCGCCCGCGCAGGCCAGACACCGCGCCATCACTTCGCCCCACAGATCCAGGTCCTCATCGGTATACCCCACGACAGTGGGGTTGCCGGTGGTACCGCTCGACACATGGATTTCGCGGATCTCGTTCACAGGGCGCGAGAACAGGCCGAACGGGTAATTGTCCCGCATGTCCTCTTTCACCGTGAACGGCAGTTTGACAATGTCGTCGATGGTCTTGATGTCCGACACCGATACGCCGTGCTGGTTGAAACGCTTGCGGTACACCGAGTTGTTGCGGTGCACGTACGCCACCAGCGCCCGGAGCCGCTCAGACTGCAGGTTCTTCAGCTCCTCCGGAGCCATGCACTCCATTTTCTCGTTGAATATCATGCCAGCTTTCCCCTTCCGCGAGCGTTGAGGAATACCTCCCGGTTCTCGTCCCGTTTCTTCGTGATCACTTCCGCGAGCGCTTCGAGCCAGTTCTCCTCGGGTATCGGCAGGTACAGGCTCAGCACGGCGGTCAGGTACGTGTTGAGGAACCGCGGGTCCTTCAGATCCTCGGCGGCGCGGGCCAGGTACGGGCGGAAGTCCACACCACCGGGCCGCAGATAGAATGACATCCGCTCGCCTTCGCCTTCGTCGAAGCACAGGAGGTAGCCCGCTGTGCCCGGCTCGATAAGCGGCGAGTCGACGCGCAGGCCGAACCGCACATGCGATTCCACCGACCCGCCCCGCTGCGCCATGCCGTGCACTTCCGACTTCTTTACGTGGTATCCCGCTTTCATTGCGGCCACCCCGAGTACTTCCGAGGCCTTGAGTATCCCCTGGCCCCCGATACCGCATATCAGCACGTTCTCAATCGTGTTCGCCATCGCTCCGCTCCGCACTTCCTCTCTGCCTTGCGCCTGAACGACCGTCACTTCATCAACATGCACGGGCTGCGGACCACAATCACCGACAGCGTCGGTTCCGCCACGCGCCTCCTGATCAGCTCTTTCATCTCCTGGTACTTCTGCGGCCTCACCACGTCCACATTGGCCGCCCCGCACGCCCGGCAGATTCCCTCAATCGACAACCGGGACGTGGGCTCGTTGCGGATTGTCTTGCCTGTTGCCGGGTGGTTCTGGCCGCCGGTCATTGCCGTGGTGGAGTTGTCGAGCACCAGCAGAAGGCCGTGCACGCCGTTGTAGGCGGCGTTGATCAGCCCCGTGATCCCCGAGTGGATAAACGTCGAGTCGCCCACCACGCCCACCACCTTCTCGGCCCCGTCGAACTTCGCCCGCCGCAGCCCCTCGTGCACCGTCACACCGGCCCCCATGCACAGGCAGGTATGCAATGCCGAAAGAGGCGGCAGCGCGCCCAGCGTGTAGCAGCCGATGTCGCCGGCCACCACGAGACCGAGTTCACTCAGCGCCTTGAATGTCAGGCGGTGCGGACACCCCTTGCAGAGCATCGGCGGCCGCATCGGCCGCGCCGGCTCATCCTTCGGGGTTCCCGCCGCGACAGCGGCCATGAACTCGGGGCGCAACTCGCCCAGGCAGTAGGAAGGGTGCTTGCCGCGCACGCTGATGCCTGCGGCGCGAATGAGCGTCTCGAGATACGGGTCAAGCTCCTCGATTACCATCACGTCGCCCACGGCTGCGACGAACGCGCGGATACGCTCAAGGCACAGAAACGCCAACGGTGGCGTTACCACCCTCGAGGAAACGCTCCTTCACGTAGTGGTACGACACGCTCGAGGTGATGAACCCCGTGCCGGTCCCCTCCTCCACGCGGTTGAGCGGCGTGGTCTCGGCGAGCGCGGCCAGCTGTACCAGGCGCTGCTCCACCACGGCGTGGCGTTTGCGCGCGTTCCCCGGCACCATCACGTACTTGGTCCAGTCGACAGCGTACCCCCTGTGCGGCGCTTCGGTCCGCGTCGCCACCGCCGTGTTCTCCTTGCTGTGCGAAACGCGCGTGGTGGTACGGACAAGTACCGGTGTATCGAACTCTTCACTCATCTCGAACGCAGCCTTGATCAATGCAATCGCCTCGGAGGGGCACGATGGTTCGAGAACGGGGACCTTGGCGTACGGACCAACCCAGCGCGTGTCCTGTTCGTTCTGCGACGAGTGCATACCCGGGTCGTCGGCCACAATCACCGCCATGCCGCCGTTCACACCCGTGTACACCGAGGTCATCAGCGGATCCATGGCAACGTTGAGTCCGACATGCTTGCAGGCGAACAGGCTGCGCACACCGCCCATCGCCGCCCCGTATGCCACCTCGTAGGCGACCTTCTCGTTCACCGACCACTGCGCGTCGATTTCCGGGTATGTCGCCACTGCCTCGAGGATTTCGGTGGACGGTGTGCCGGGGTAGGCAGCCGCCACCTTCACGCCCGCTTCCCACGCCCCCCGCGCCAACGCTTCGTTACCCGACAGGAACAGACTACCGCTTGAGCCCATGGCCGACAGTCTCCCGGAGTGCTCTACCGTGGTGTATTCATGCAGGATTACGCAATATACTATGCCATCTCCGCCATACAGCAGTCGCGTGCGGCACGGTGCACGACTATCTATATTGTGACCCAGTAGGCTGGGGACCGCGGTTTGCGCGACAATCCCAGCGTGTACCCAAGAGCAGGGAGGTGTGTATGAGGATGTGGAAGCAGGTGACGGGCGGTGCGTGCGCGCTCGCAGTCGCGGTACTGATTGCGGCATGCGGTAAGATGGCCAAGCAGGCGGAGCCGATCAAAATTGGCGCGATCTTCTCCGTTACCGGTCCCGCGTCGTTTCTCGGCGACCCCGAGGCGAAGACCGCCCAGATGCTGGTGGACCAGATCAACCAGGCCGGCGGCGTACAGGGCCGTACGCTTCAGCTGATCATCAAAGACTCGCAGGGCAACCCGGAGAAGGCAATCTCCTTCTGCAAGCAGCTCATCGAGGAAGACAAGGTTCTCGCGATCATCGGGCCGTCAACCAGCGGTGAAACGATGAAGATCAAGAATATCTGCGAGGAAGCCGGAACCATCCTGCTCTCCTGCGCGGCAGCCGAAGACATCGTGAACCCGGTCGCAAAGCACGTGTTCAAGACCCCACAGAAGGACAGCCAGGCCGCACAGAAGATATTCGGGACCATGAAGGAGATGGGGATCAGTAAGATAGGCGTGGTGTCGAGCAACGACGGGTTCGGGTCGGCGGGGAAAGCGCAGATCGCAAAGCTGGGGCCCGCGGCCGGCATTGAGGTGCTGATCAGCGAAGTCTATGACAAGGGTGCGACTGATCTGACCGACGTGCTGACGAAGGTGAAGGCGAAGAAGGTGCAGGCCATCATCAACTGGTCAATCGTGCCGGCGCAGTCGATCATCCCGAAGAACATGAAGCAGATCGGGTTCAACATCCCGTTGGTCCAGAGCCACGGGTTCGGCAATATCAAGTACGTTGACGAGGCTGGTGAAGCGGGCGAGGGGATCATTTTCCCGGCCGGCCGACTGCTGGTAGCCGACAAGCTCCCCGAGACGCATCCGCAGAAGGCGCTGCTGATGAAGTACAAGACGGACTACGAGACCACGTTCAACGACGCGGTGAGTACGTTCGGCGGACACGCCTATGACGCAGTGCTCATACTGAAATCAGCCATCGAGAAGGCCGGATCGGTTGAAACCGAGGCAGTGCGCTCGGCAATCGAGACCACGGTTGGCCTGGTGGGCACTGCCGGCATATTCAACTTCTCCGCCGAGGACCACAACGGTATCAGCCTCGAGGGCTTCGAGATGCTGACGGTCAAGGATGGGAAGTTCGACTTGTATCAGGGCACGAAGTAGGCCCTGGTGTTGCCTGGGGGGGGAAGTGTCCCCCTCGCTGTGCGGACGGTACGGGCGGGCAGGATGGTTGAGCAGCCATTCTGCCCGTCCCTTTCATGCGGGGCGCTGCGCTGCCCCGCAACGTGTACGGTTGCCTCAAAACGACAGTATTTTGTTCCTTCGTTACGAGCTGCGCATGCCGATGGGTGAGATTCCTGCGAATACGCGATGACACTTGAGTACCTTCTCCAGTACCTGTTCTCCGGTGTCACCAACGGTAGCATCTACGTCATCGTTGCCATCGGCTTCAATATCATCTACAACGCCACCGGCATCATCAACTTCGCGCAGGGCGAGTTCCTGGTGCTCGGTGCACTCATCGCAATATCGCTCGAGCCGCATGTCCCGCTGCCCCTGGCAATCGCCGCAGCCACCGTGCTCACGGCGCTCATCGGCGCAGTCGTCGAACTGCTCTGTATCCGCTGGCTCGAGAAGCCCTCGGTACTGCGCATGGTGGTTATCACCATCGGCATCTCCATTCTGCTTCGCGAGGTCGCACTGCACATCTGGGGCAACGGCGTGCAGTCACTCTCGTACTTCACGGGCAACGAGATCTCCTCGGTGTGCATGTTCGGCGCCTGCGTTTCACCCCAGGTGCTGTGGGTGCTGGGGCTCAGCGCAGCCATCGTGGCCGGCCTGATGGTGTTTTTCAGCTACACGCTTGCCGGCCAGGCCATGCGCGCGTGCGCCGCCAACCGCAACGCCGCACGACTGTGCGGGATCAACGCGCGGAATATGGTCACGCTCTCATTCATGCTTAGCGCAGCCATCGGTGCGCTGGCCGGGTGTGTGATTTCGCCGATAACACAAACCCAGTACGATTCGGGCACCGGCCTGGCAATCAAGGGGTTCGCCACCGCAATCATGGGAGGACTCGGCAACAGCCTCGGCGCCGTGGGCGCGGGGCTGATTATCGGTGTGCTCGAGTCGCTGAGCGTCATCGTGCTGCCGCTGGCCTACAAGGACGCCGTGTCGATTGCCGCGTTGCTGGCCGTGCTGTTTTTCAGACCCAGCGGCCTGTTCGGCAGCCGTGAGGCCGGCGCGCTGAAGGACTTCTGAGCATGGCAAGACGGTATATGCCCGTTGCTGCGATGGTGGGAGGGATGGTGGTGGTGCAGGTGCTCACCAGCCTGACACACACCAGCTATTTCCTCACGCAGCTGACCATGAGTGCCTACTACGGCTTCGTGCTGGCCGGACTCTGCCTGCTGATCGGGTACGCCGGACAGATCTCCCTGGGCCACGCGGGCTTCTTTGCCATCGGCGGTTACACCGCTGCCGTGCTTACCACCCACGACTGCGCCGCATGGGCG
>CAZJJT010000232.1:0-7139 GCA_964546395.1 uncultured Fibrobacterota bacterium | reverse complement strand
AGTGTCACACGCTCTTCCCGCCCATATCGTCTCAGCCCTCGAACGCGCCTGGAACCGCGATCTCATCAATGCCCTCAACTCCCACGTGACCGAAGTGCTGCTTCAGCCAATGCTGACCCGGGCCCTGCACGACCTTGGGGCCACTGTCTGGATTGCGCAGAACGACCAGACCGCTGTGGCGTGTCTGAAGTTCCTCCAACAAGGTACTGCTGCCGTACCTGGCGACGTAGCAGTCATTGGTTTTGATGATTCACCCGAAGCGGCGGGAAACGATCTCACCAGCTACAATTTCAATGCTCCAGCCATCGCTCGATCGATGCTTCATCACGTGCTCCACCCGCGACACGCACGGCCCTCCGGCCGACACGCACCTGTTGACATAGACGGGTTCGTAGTGGAACGGGGAACTGCGCCGAACCGAGGGACACTCGCGTAGCAGTCGGGTTGCGGACGGTACCACACGACATGCCACGGTCCGGACAGCCGGTGACAGGTGATGGGGATGGTTGTAGTTTCCGGGCCACGGCACAACTCGTGCCCATCGCTCAAGCCAGCCCCCTCAGGATCACCATGACCGCCACCCCCGCACGCCCCAATGTTCTTGTCGTGATTACCGATGACCAGGGATTCGGTGACTGTTCGTTCTACGGCAACCCCGTACTCAAGACCCCGCACATGGACGACCTCGCCAGAGGCGGAGTCAGTTTCGGCCAGTTCCACGTGACTCCCATGTGCGCGCCAACCCGCGGTGCGTTTATGAGCGGTGTGCACCCGCTGCGCAACATGGCGCTGTCGACCACCGACGGCCGCCACTGTTTGCGTCCCGACCTGCCGTGTATG
This sequence comes from uncultured Fibrobacterota bacterium, assembly GCA_964546395.1. GTDB lineage: Bacteria > Fibrobacterota > Chitinivibrionia > Chitinivibrionales > CAZJJT01 > CAZJJT01. Next base: position 6,299 of record CAZJJT010000232.1, on the reverse strand, counting down.
CCGCAGGCCTTCGCCGACGCCGGCTACCGCACGGCGCTGTTCGGCAAGTGGCACCAGGGACGTAACTGGCCGAACCGTCCGATGGACAAGGGGTTCCAGCATTTCCGCGGGTTCTACGGGTTCGGCACAACGGGGATCTCCTGTCGGTGGAACTGTGATTACCAGGACCCGTGGCTGTTCGACGAGAACGGGAACGAGTCCCAGGCAGAAGGGTTCTGCACCGATGTGTGGTTTGATGAAGCCATGCGGTGGCTCGAAGGCGGAGGCGAGCCGTTCTTCGGGGTGATTGCCACCAACGCGCCGCACTTTCCGTTCTGGGCTCCGAAAGAGCTGGCCGACAAGTACCGCCACACCGACAACCCCGAGTTCTTCGGCATGATGGAGAACCTGGACAACAACCTTGGCCGTATCGAGACGTTCCTTGCCGACAAGGGCCTTCGCGACAACACCATCGTCATGTTCTTCACCGACAATGGCCCGGTGGGCGGGCGCAGTACGTACACGGCCGGACTGCGCGGGGGCAAAGGTACACCCTGGGAGGGCGGCCACCGGGTACCGCTGTTCATGCGCTATCCCCAGGGCGGTATCGGCGGGGGACGCGTGGTGGAGGGGTTGGTGACCGTGGAGGATCTCTATCCCACGCTGCTCGAGCTCTGTGGTGTGCCCGCGCCGAAGAATGCCGAGTTTGACGGGATCAGTATTGCAGGTGCTATCTGCGGCACGGCCTCGGTGCCTGACCGCCAGCTGGTGGTGCAGATTGACCGCGGCACGATTGATCCGAAAAGCGCGTGTATCATGCGGCGCAACTGGCGCGTGCTGTGGTGCGATTCGCTGTACGATGTTGACGAGGACCCGGGCCAGGATCGCAACGTGGTACGCGAGCACCCGGGCACATTCACCGACATGTGGTGCGACTACCAGCAGTGGTACGGTCCGCGGGTGGGGCCGGCACATGAGCACCTTCCCGAGCACATCGGCAGCCCGGCGCAGGAGCAGGTGATCCTCGACTCCAGCGAAGCGATCGACGGGACCGACGGGCAGGCGGGTGTGCGCACCGGCGCTTCACGCAAGGGCCGCATGCAGGGGCCATGGCTGGTGCATGCGCACCGCACCGGACGCTACCAGGTGAAACTTCGCCGCTGGCCGCGGGAATCGGGCTTGAAACTGTTCGAGGGCACGCCGCCGTTCGAGACGAAGTGCAGCGGACCGGCGGAGCCCGAGGGAATCGCATTCCCTGTCGCGCAGGGGCAGCTTGGAGTTGACGGGTTCGCCTACACCGGCCGCATCGGCGAGGATCCTACCGCTATCGCATTCGAGATCGAGCTGACCGAAGGTCCGCACCAGTTGCGCGGCGTGTTCTTCGATGCTGACAGCAGACCGCTCTGCCCGGCCTACTACGCCGAGATCACGTATACCGGCTAGTGGCGACGCGGTTCGGCGCATAGACACCATGCTCGTATCCATCCGCAGCCAGCTCATCCGCGCATTCCGATCGCCCGTCGGTACCTCGAAGGTTATCTTCGCGGCTGCGTTTCTCGTGGCCACGGGCATCGGCCAGATCATCGGTATTGGCCTGGCCTATTTCGCCCGCGATATCCATGGCGTATCGCCGAGTGTTGTCGGTCTGCTCAACGGCACCTGGTCGATCTGCTACGTCGTAGGCCTGCTCGCGCTGCGCAGCCCCCTTTCGCGGCTGCGCCCGTCGGCGCAGATTCTTCTCGGCATGGCCGCGGCTGTGGCAGGCACGCTGGGAATGCAACACGCGCCCAACGTAACCATGCTGGCGGTGCTCACCGGAGCGACAGGCATGTCGCTGTCGCTGTTCTGGCCCCCGCTGCTCGGATGGCTCACGACAGGGTTCGAGGGAGAGAAACTCGGACGGATACTGGGGCATTTCAACCTGTCCTGGAGCACCGGTATTATCGTCGGGCCCTACCTGTGCGGCTGGCTGACCCAGCTCAGCCCCCGTTTGCCGCTGTATGTCGCGACAGCGGTGTTCGGGGCAACATTCGCACTTGTCGGTTCCGCAGTACTGCTGGCGCCGGAACCGGACCCCGGGGCAGGTCTGGCTGACGAGGGGAACGAGCCGGCCACGCCGGCCGCCAGCACCGCGTTTCGCTGGCCGGCCTGGACAGGCCTGGTGGCTTCGTTCTTCGCTATGGGGACCGTTGTCACCGTGTTCCCGCTTGCCGGGCGAGGCGAGCTGGGACTCAGTGCCAGTCTGGTCGGCGCCGTCTTCGCGGTCAGGGCACTGACCAACACCGTGACATTCGTGCTCATGGGTCGTGTCTCGTTCTGGCATTTCAGGCTGTGGCCCATGGTCGTAAGCCTGTTGCTGACATCAATGGCCCTGCTTGGACTGGCGCTGTCGCGGGAAGTAGTGCCGGTGGCCGCCAGCATGGCTCTCCTCGGGGTGGTTGCCTCAGTGTCCTACAACGCCAGCATCTTCCACGGATCATCCGGCGCGCCTGACCGATCGAAACGCATGGCAATCCACGAAGCGCTGCTGTCGGTTGGGCTGCTGAGCGGTTCGCTTGCCGGGGGGTGGCTCTATGAGCGCTCAGACATGCTCACCGCCTACCTTGCCGCGGCAGTACTCGTGGCGGTCACGATCCCCGTGGTAGTGCTTGTGGCGCGGCTCACGAAGCGTGCATAGTCCGTTGTTGTGCAGAGACTTGCGGAGGTGACGAGAGGAGCCGGCACCCTCGCCGTGGCGGGCCTACCGCACCCAGGTCTTCCAGACACTCTGCTCTGAGCCGGGGATGGGTGTCGCGCCAACGCAGTGGCCGTAGAAATCCAGCTTGTCGGTCATGCCGATGATCGCGTAGCCGTAGCCCTGCAGTTTCATGTCGAGCATGCACGCAAGAAGCAGGGCCTTGCCGGTGCCCTGTCCACGACAGCTCTCGGCAACGCCGATCGGCCCGAAGAACCCGCGCGCGGTCGCGTCGTAGTTGCCGAAGCCGACGAAGGCGCCGTCCTTCACCGCCACGAAACAAGTGCGCGGGTTGTTCGACACGGCGACATCGCTCTCACTTGCCCACGCATCACCGAACGCCGTACGCACCCAGTCGACCAGGCAGTGTTTCTCGGTGCCCAGGGGCTTGCGAATCGAGATACCCTTCGACTGCTGCTCGGCAACGAAGCTCCAGTTGTCTTCGAGTTCGTACAATTTCACCAGCAGGTCCGGCATGAGTCCGTTCTCCCGTGCACGAGGGCCCAGAGCGTTCCGGAAACATACGTTTCGGACGTCACGTGGAGGGTACGCGGATGCCTCTGCGCCACGCCATGGGGCACTTCCCCTCGCTCCATGGCTGCTCGCCCGGTTCGATCGCGCCGGCGCGATGCGAGCCATCTTCGCATGTCCGTCGCTACGCACCCTCCCCAGTACCCTGCCCTTCACTCTCGGGCACCTGCGGATGCTGTACCTCGAACTCAGTATCGCGCGCAAGCGGCGGCGTGTCCGGTGCGCCCCGGTGTGAGCCTATCGCACGGCCCAGCAGGGCGCGTATCAGACTTCGTTCACGCCTGAGATCAGCAATGACCGCCCATGCGGCGCTGGAGAAAAGCGTTGCCAGCAGGCCCCTCCCACGAGCCGTGCCGCACCACCCTTTCCGCCAGCCTGTGCCGGGGCCGAATCCGCGTGGCCCGGTGCCGTCGCGTGCTGGCATGTGTTGCTCCTCTCGAGTAGAACGCAGGCGGCGGGAGTGGCCTATGCTGCTCCCGCCCACCCGTTAGCGAAGGCTACCTGCCGGTCTTGTCGGCTCCGGACTGGAGCTCTATCCGTACCAGGCATGTCATGCCGCCTTCGTCTGGACTGCAGTCACTGTCTGACCATGCGCATGCCACATGCCGGACATACCCGGTTGGCACATGGTACGCCTCTCTCGTGCGGCACTATCTTGCCGCAACTCGGGCACACGCATGCGCCACCCGGTCCTCCGGCCTGCCTGCCGCCCATGCGTCCCCGTCCAGTACCCATCGGACCTGTTCCGTTGCCTCCCGGCATACCGTATCCTCCTTGCTGTGCCGCCCCGAGTCGCACGGTACTCGATTGCGGACTACTCCCTGACAGCCCGGGCCAATGCTCACAGATGTTCCCGCCCGGTCACCCGCTTCCACCACCCCCTGCGTGGGTGTACACATATTCTGGTAATACCACAAGTAGCGTGCCAGAGCATGCGATGTCCATAGCCCAAGGGATCGGGGAAACGCTACTGCCGCGTTGCAGCGGCGCACCACAAAAACCGCTGCGATGTCGCCGTTCTGCAACATGCCACCGGATATGTGCAACTGAGCGAGGGTGTAGCATGGGCACGAGTGTTGCGTTATCCTAACACCTCCGATGAGGGCAAGGTACGGTGGTGTGACGAATACCGATACGGAGCAGGCTCGGCATACCTGCACCGGAATCGTGCACGCGGAATCCATTGATGGAGTATGGCAATGCAACAGGTATCGAAGGCTACTGCAGTTGAGATAGGGTATCACCCGCAAGGGTATCGGATTGACAAAACAGCATCGCCGCTCAATCGGTACACCAGGTGGGAAATCGACGCCAGGGGTGAGTGGATCAAGCCAAGCCCGGTCTGTTTTGATTCGTTGCCCGAAGATGGGTGGATCAAGTCGAAAGGGTTTGACTGGGGAGAGCAGGGGTGAGCGCACGCGTAGGGACTACAACCGCGATCGTGCAGCGGACAAGCCGCGCTCCGTCCGCGAAGGCTGAAGCGCATGCCATTCCGGGGCGTGGCTGCATGGTCGAACAAAGGGGGTTCTAGTGGATGGGGAACTGAGAGTGGTGGTGGTCGGTTGTTCGGGGGCGGGGGCGCTTGCGGCACTCATGCTGAAGAAACTTGATCCGGGCGTTGACGTGACGGTCATACGAGAACAAGACGAGCAAGGCCTTCTCACCCGGTGCGCAACACCATATGTCTGTTGCGGTGACGTTCTTCTGAATCCCTCCTACAAGAGCGATGACATTTTCACAAGTCAGGGCATACAACTGGTGAATATGAGGGCCAGAAGCATAGACAGGAAAACCAAGACGGTATGGACCGCCGATTCGACAGGGTATTCCTACGACAAACTTGTGGTCGCAACCGGGGCCGAACCGCTCATGCCACCCATCGTGGGCATTGGCCTTCAGGGAGTGTTCACTTTGCGCAAAGGTGGTGATGCGTTCGGCATACTCCAGTGGATGAACACGCACAGAGTCAGAAGTGCAGTCATAGTTGGTGGCGGGGCAATTGGGGTTGAGGTCGCCTACCTTGTTGGGAAGAAGGGCGTGAACGTGCATCTGGTGGAAATGTTTCCGCATGTTCTTTCAGGAGCCATCGACACTGACATGATTGCCGGCGTTGAGGACTACATACAGCGCAAAGGTGTGGATCTGAAATTGGGGGAGAAAGTCGCGGAGGTCCTCGGATCAACCGTTGTTGAGGGCGTGCTGTTGCAGTCTGGCGAGAGGATCGATGCGGAGATAGTGATAGTGAGTGCCGGAACGGTCCCCCGCAGCAAACTGGCGGCAGAAGCAGGGCTCGAAATGGGAGACCGTGGGCTCAGAGTCAACAAGTACCTTCAGACATCGGACCCGGACATCTATGCCGCCGGAGATCTGATCGAATACCCTCATTTCGTCACGGGGAAGCCATGCCTCGGACAGTTGCGTCCCAACGCGGTAATCGGGGGCAGAATGGCCGCAAGGAACATACTTGGCAGAAGCGTGGAGTATCCCGGCTACTTGAACAGCTTCGCGACGAAGTTCTTTGACAAGTCCATAGCAGGTACCGGCATCACGGAATCGGAAGCCGCGAGACACGGGATCGAGACCGTCTGTACACGGCAGGAGTCGGCCACCATGCACTCGATGATGCGCGACAAGAAGCCCTATGCACTGAAACTGATTTTCGACAGGAAGAGCGCCAAGGTTATCGGTGGGCAGATCGTGAGTGACAGCGAATCGCCGATACGACATATAGACGCTCTGGCTGTCGCAATCCGGTCGGGATGGACCGCGTCACAACTTGCGACCCTGCGCTGTGCGGGGCAGCCCGAACTGTCACCGGACCCGGGAAGGGAGCCGATTGCTCTGGCAGCAGAAGCTGCCGTTGAGGTCCTGGAGCAATCCGGAGTGTCATGAACATGCGTATGATACTAAGGGAATCGGACAGTGAGTGACGACATGCATAGATGGTTTCGAGAGGACGGAAACCTGTTCGTCCGGGAGGCCGGTTTCCTCACGGGAAGCGTTGTCCTCGACTTTGGCTGTGGGGGTGGCAACTACAGCATCCCCCTGGCAAACG
>CAZJJT010000231.1:0-7199 GCA_964546395.1 uncultured Fibrobacterota bacterium | reverse complement strand
GCAACGGGTGTCTGATCTGGGTGCTTCGCCAGCTTCTCAAACTCCCGCATGCAGCGGTACAGCGCCCGCGGCACGTGGAAGCAGCCCTTCCACTTCCCGCCCTTGCATGGCAGAAGCACCTCGCCCCGGCGATTCAGGTATCCGTACCATTCACCGTGTTCGGGGTCAGGAAAGTGCAACCACGCATAGGCATGCACGCGCTCGTACCACTGTCGACACTCATCCGAACCACCGAGCCGCCACCCCATCGCAAGCGCTACGAGTGTCTCGAGGTGCACCCACCACAGTTTCTGGTCCCACTCGAGCTGCTGCGGCGGTCTGCCGTCGATATCGAGGAAGTAGAAGATGCCGCCGTGCTGCTCGTCCCACCCGAACCGAAGCGTGCTCAGCACTGCGCTTACAGCCCGGTTGATCAGTCCGCGGTCGCCCCGGCGTTCACCGATATCCATAAGAAACCACATGGCCTCGATACCGTGACCCGCGTTGACCAGTCGGCCGTCGAAACAGTCGACGTTCGTCCCGTCCGGCGCAACCGTTTCGTGGAACACACCCTTCGCACTGTCGAAGAACAGTCCGAATACGTCGCGGACACACGCGTCAATTGTCTCTTCAACCATCGCCCTGTCCAGCATCCACTCGAGTTCCACGCACAGGTTGGCGAGGATCATCGGAACGGCCAGGGATTTTGTCGGCCGTGAGCCCGGGACCGCCTTGTTGTACTGCCCCTTGGGATTCTCTTTCCTGCGCAGAACGTTGCGGAATGTGCGCGCGGCAAGCTCCCTTGACGCATCATCCCCACTCACGCGCGCATACGCCCCGAACGCCATCGCGGCAAAGCAATCGGAGAAGATGCTGTAGGGCTGCACCAGCGGCGTGCCGTCGCGGGCAAGCGCGAAGTACCAGTTGCCGTCCGAGTCCATGCCGTGCGTGCGCAGGAAGTCGGCGCCGTGTCGTGCTACCTCCAGCCATCCGGCCCGTTGCTCCAGTTCGCGGTACAGCATCGCGAATGCCCACACCTGCCGGGCCTGCAGCCACACGAACTTGTCGGTGTCGTACACCGCGCCGTCGCGGTCAAGGCAGGTGAAATACCCGCCCTGCTCTTTGTCAAGTGAATACCGCTCCCAGAATGGGACAACTTCGCTGAGGAGAGCGTTGCGGTACTGCTGCGAGAGTGCCTTGGCATCCATGGATGGTCCGGTGTCCTTCAGAGTGCTGTTTGAAGCGGCGAAGCCCTGGAGCCGCCGGTAGTGTGCCTGAGCTATGGACAGCGCTTCCTGGCAAACGGACGAGCTTCTATTGCGCAGCACCCGTCAGCTTCAGCGCACTCTTCAAGATATCTTCCGGCTCCCGCATCGGATCCCACAGCATCTCGGCAAACAGCGCCACACTCGGCTGTATCCGCTCCTCGAACAACCCGTCCTCGATAAGCCCCGTCGCAATCATCCCGTCCGGATTCAGCGCAAGCATCTCGCGGTAGAACGTGACCGCATGGCGGTAGTTCTGCTGCCACAGTTCGTTCACCCGGTCCCAGCGCGGCTGGCGTTTCGCAAGCCGCTCACGGATGAAGTCGGTTGAGCGCTCGCCCAGCAGGAACGGCCCGTGGTGCTCGAACTCCCCGCGCCAGTCGAGAGTCATCCACCCCTTGGGCACGAACCCGAACGGTGTGCCCGGCCGCAGCGTCGCGAGCTTCCGCGAGTACGCGAGGGTCTTCTCCGGCGTGTCGAGCGTGGTTGCGAAGTTCTCGCCCTCGGTCGTCGTATCGGGCGTCGGCGAGTAGGAGTACGGCATCACGCCCGCGTCTTCCCATACAATCGCGACCCGCGGGTCGAGCGGCGCAAGGTCGGTGCAGTTGTCCAGTATCGACGTCGCGTGCAGGCCGAACTGGATGTGCAGTCCGGGGTGGCGCTCGAGCAGTGCCCCTGCGATGTCGTTCACCAGGCGGCAGGTGATTGCCGCGATGCTCTCGCCGCCAATCTGCGTGTCGTGGTGTTCGGTCAGCGTCTGGAAATAGATGCCGTCGTGGGCCACCGATGCGTACTCGCGCTCGTACTGCTTCAGCACTGCATCGCGCAGCCGCGCGTGGTCGGCTTCGTTCCCCAGGTCGTACTTCTGGCCCCAGCCCCAGGCGAACCCCAGAACCACTTTCACGCCGCGACTGTGCGCGTACGCGATGACATCACTGATGTTCTCCGGCAGGACATCATGCCACAGGGTCAGCATGTTCATGCGAAGGCGGGCCATGTTGTCGATGAACCGCCGGTAATCGTAGACCGTGTAGCCCCAGCACCAGATGCCGCGGTTGGCGACACGGGGCCAGTCGTGCAACGAGAAATCGCGCATGCCGTCGAACCTGCCGCGCAGCGCCACCACACCGTTCAGTACACCCGTGGGGTCGGCGCCGCCAACCGCCAGCAGGCGCGCTTCGGGGTTCCACGGCGACCGTACGCACGCGACTGAGTACGACTCGGGACGATCGAGCGGCGCAAGCACACCCGTGTTCAGCAACTCCCTGACGAGTGCATTGCTCTGCGACGTGCCAAGTGCAACACAGTGTTCGGTCGGGGACGTGTCGGTGTCCGACCCGACAGCCATCACGTAGGGTACACTGCGACTCACCACCCGATGAAGAACGTCGAGGGCAGTGCCCTCGACTCCTTCGCGTGACCCATAGCGGATTTCCCAGCGTGGACCAGGGTACCTGCCTGTCATTGCTCCCCCTTCGGTGCCATCAGAAGCCTGGCTGCCGCCCCCCGGCCGGTAACCAGCACCCGGGCGCTGCGCGTGCCCGTGCGCCCTGACCCCAAATCTACCCTGCGTCCCGCAAGGTCGAACATGCGGTCAGGCTGGACTGCCCTGCGTGACACAGACTCGCGGGCCCCCGGCCGCCGGGCAGTCGACACAGCGCCATCGGCGTCTTTCCATCGGATGTTGTCAATGCGCACGGCGTCAGTGCCCAGCGACACGAACTTCAGCTCTCCGCCGGGACGAAGACTGATGTCTTCGAGAAGGCAGGCGTACTCTTCAGCGCCCACGCGGTTGCCCGAGGTGTCCTCGGGCAGGATCTTGTCGAGTACCGCAAGCGTGTCACCGTCAGCCACCACCGCAAGCCTGTACTTGTAGGTATCGGCCGCACCCGGAAGCTTGTAGCGGCCGCGGTACTGGAATGTCAGCCACGACACACCGTTGGGCATGATGGTGGACACGAAGGGCTTGTCGCCGCCTGCAGGCGCGTACTCGCCGGCGTCAAGCAGCATGGTGTGTCCACTGAGTGTCAGCCAGCTCTCGGTTGCAGCCCGGGCCAAGTGGAACGTCCACTCCTGGCCGTTCTCCCCGCCAAACGTGCCGTCGCCGCCCACCGTGTCGCCCTTGTCGAATGTCTCGAAAGTGCGGATGGCGGCCCAGAGCGAGTCCATGTATTCCTCGTAGGTTTCGGGCTCGTCGACATACCAGCCGCTGAACGGCGTGTTGCGAATGCTGTCGTAGGCCATCTGCTTCACCAGGTTGGCGTCGTGCTCGGTAAGCTTGACCAGCGTATCGGCGCCGCCGTAGCGGGTGACCACATGCGGCAGTGAACGCGGATCCAGTCGGTAGGTGGCGGCCCACGCCGCGACAGCGTGCACGTAGTGCCCGAACGGACTGAGGTGCTGGTTTTCCTGCGACTGGTACACGCACAGACGGTCGTGGTAGTCATCGAACATGCCGCTCTCCGCCATCCGCTTGGCGGCGTCAATGCAGCTGCCGGTCGGGGCGACGTAGACCTTGCGCCCGAGTTGTGCAGCGATATCATGGATAGTCTTCAGGTAGTGGGGACGAAACAGGTACTCTATCGTAAGGTTGGCGTCACAGTTCTCGTCCCAGAAATAGCAGTAGCGGAGCCCGTCCACATAGGGCTCGACGTATTTGCGTTCCTGGATAAACACCCGGACACCAGGATTGCCCTGGATCGCGGCGTTGGCGAAGCCGACACACGGGGGCACCTCCTGCTGACGCTGGACCCAGATGGTCGATGCCACCATGTACAGAACGTCGAACGGGGTGCTCTGCAGGTAGGTTTCGGGGTTAGGGCTCTCATCCGCCCGAACATCCCATATCCACGACATAGGCGCCCCCGCCATGCTGATCGCGTCACAACTGCCGTTCATCCCGGACATCTCGAGAAACGCGTTCAGCCACTCGTCGATATGGTTGACATTGCTGCTGCCCATGGCATACAGATTGTATTGGGCGACCGTGATCCCCGCGGCACACATCAGCACCACCCCCGCCTTCATGAGCAGCGACCGGTTCCTGCGATACGTTTCCATGGTCCGCCTCCCTTCCTGTTCTGATTGTATGCCACCACGAGCCGGACGGGTGTGCCCAGGATTGTATTTTTTGGATTCATGGCACACTACCCCCCCGTCCGGACCGCATGGCAGCGTGTCGCAGAACAGCTGCGGAATGAGCTGCTGCGCCAAGGGTGGGTGCCCGGCCGCACACTGCCCTCTCACAAGGAGCTTCGCCAGACACACGGCGCCGACTACCGCACGCTTCGCAAGGCACTGTTGAGCCTTGCCGCCGAGGGGGTCATCGAGGCTTCCGGCCACCGCTACCGGGTGGTGGCGACAGCGCCTGCACGCGCCACCGGGCGCGTGGTGCTGGTGGCACAGGGCGACCGCAACCGCGTCCTGCAGTTCTTCTCGGCCCGGTCACGGTCCGACCTGCTGACACTCAGTGACATGTGCGGCAGTCGCGGAATATCGCTGAAAGTGGTGACACTGAGCACCAGGGACTTTGCCCGTCCCTTTGCGGCCCGCCAGGATGTCAAGGAGGCGTGCGCCGACCGCAGCGCCCTGGGCTACATCGTGTGGTCGGCAGGCATTTTCCCCGACCGTATCGAACCCCTGCTCACCGTGCTTGCCGCTGCCGGCAAGCCGGTGGCGGTGCTCGATGAGACCGGTGTCTCCCAGCGCATGGTCGGCACACCTGAGCATGTCCGGTTCCATGTCTACGGCTACGGCCCATCCCCGGGCCACGCGGTCGCACGCTACCTTGCGGGCCGCGGACACCACTCGGTGCTCTACCTGTCGCCGTACCACGACGCTGAATGGTCACGCACGCGGCTCGACGCGCTGCGCCTTGGGTTCGAGCGCATGGGACTGTCCAACGCCGTGGCAGCCGCCACGGACGAGCGACCCTCGCCGATGCAGATCGAGGACAGCGCAGTGAAACAGGAGGACCGGATGCTCGAGTCGGTCCTGGTGCGCGGCGAGAAGCATCAGCTCGCCGGCAGGCGCGCTGCAGCCGAAGTGCTCCGCCGCATGCGTTTCACCAAGGTGGAAACGCTCTGGAACGAAGCCATCCGTATCCGCATCGAACAACTGCTCTCCTCGGCGATGAAGGGCCGGAGGTTCTCGGCGGTTGTCTGTGCCAACGATGCGACTGCCGTGCACTGCCTGGACTGGCTTGGCCGCTCTGGCATACCGGTGCCCGGCAGCCTGTCGGTGGTGGGGTTCGACGATTCGGTTGATGCGCTCACGTACGAGCTTACGAGCTACAATTTCAACGGGCACGCGGTGATGTCTTCGCTGGTGCAGCATGTGCTGCACCCGGGCAACGCACTGCACCGGGGCCGGCGAGTGGTGGAAATAGAAGGGTACGTGCACGAGCGTGGTACCGTGCGGTACGCGGGGGAGGGGACGACAAAGTGAAGGCACCAGGCAACGCCAACACGTGTGCTCGTTCACAGGTCCAGCGGACTGCGCAGCGGTTTGGCATCAGCCACGATGGTGTGCGTGTAGATCATGGTCGTGCGCACGTCGGCGTGGCCGAGGAGTTGCTGGATCTGGCGGATATCGTAGCCTGCGGCGAGCAGGTGTGAGGCAAACGAGTGGCGCAGCGTGTGCGGGGTAACGCGTTTGGGGATTGCGGCGGCGCGCACAGCATCTCTGAGCGCCCGGTAGAGGGCTGTCTGGTGCAGGTGGTAGCGCTTGCGACGCTTGTCGGCAAGCATGGTGAGTGACCGGGCCGGAAAGAACCAGTACCAGGCGAAGTCCTTGGCCTGACCGGCGAACTTGCGCTCGATCTCCTCGGGCATGAACACACCGTCGAAGCCCTCGCCGCAGTCGCGCTTGTACAGATTGCCGACACGCCGCTGGTGGGCGGTGAGCGCGGGCGTGAGCGTCTTCGGCAGCGGCACGATGCGGTCCTTCTGTCCCTTGCCGCGGCGTACGGTGAGCATGCCGGTCTGCAGGTCGACATCCTTGACACGCAGCGCCACGCCTTCGGAGATGCGCAAGCCGCAGCCGTACATGAGCTGGGCCATGAGCTGGTAGGGGTACATGATCCGTGCCAGCACATCGCCCACTTCTCCCCTGCTCAGTACTGCAGGCACCGTGCGGGGCTGCTTGGCACGAGGGATGTCCTTGGGGATGAGGTACTCGCGGTGGAGCACGTGGCGAAACAGAAACAGCAGCGCATTGAAGGCGATGTTCTGTCCGACCGCGGACATGCGCTGATTGGTCCCCAGGTGGGTCAGGAACCGGGACGCGCTGTGCGAGTCGATACCGGCGAGTGGCTGGTTGTCAAGAAACCCCCGGAAGCGGCGCACCCAGTGCGAGTAGGCTTTGAGGGTCTTGGGGGAGTAGTGACGAAGGCGTATCTGTTCTTCGAGGGCGCGGAGGGCCTGGTCCCATTCCTCGGACCCACTGTTCGCAGGGCCAGTCAACTCCGGACGTAGCTGCGCCTGAGCTGTCGCGTGAGCACTGTTCTCGGAGGCCTGGCGAACGATAGTTTTCGATTCGGTGCGGTGAGTGCTGTCAGCATGCATTCCGACGAGGAGGCGTGCGGCGTGTTCGGCCTGTGCCCGCGCATCGGGCGATTGGCCCTTCGATTCCAGCTTGGTGAGAAACGGGGCGATGGCGCCGGTGTCCTCGGCGGAGTGGCTGTACCGCTGGCAGAAGTCGAGGAAGTAGCGTGCCCACTTCAGGTAGTGTTGAGCGTGGGACTCTGGAACACCGGACTGGAGCACGTGGGTGCGATACAGTGACGAAGGTTCTGGGAAGCGCGGCATTCTCTGGATCTTGCTAAGGTACAGCTCGCGTAATTATCTTGAAATAAAATGACTCTTGCGGTCTTCTCTGCGCAAGAGTTTGGCGTATCTTGATCTAGAGAATAACTAGTTGTGGCGTGCTTCATGGAACATTCTGTGGTATCATACA
>CAZJJT010000230.1:0-7205 GCA_964546395.1 uncultured Fibrobacterota bacterium | reverse complement strand
TGGTCGATCAGGTGGGCGTAGCCGAGGATCGCGGTCAGGATATTGTTGAAATCGTGTGCGACTCCTCCCGCGAGCATCCCAACCGACTCCATCTTCTGTGCCTGCAGGTACTGCAGCTCCAGCCGCTTCTGCGTCGTCACGTCCACCATGTACGCCCTGAACCCGTCCAGCGCTCCGTTGCGGAACCGGCCCGTCGAGTTCACCAGTACATGCAGCAGTCCACCGGTGCGCGTTCGCAGGCGGTACTCGTGTGCCTCCACGTTGCCGCCCTCACGTATGGTTCCCAGGCTCCGCTGCGCCCGCGCCATGTCCTCCGGGGACAGCAGCGTAGCCAGTTCGAACCCCGCATCGATGTCTGCCTGCGAGTACCCCGTTGCCTCGAGTGCGGCACGGTTGGCATACTCGATGCGGAGATCCAGTCCGATTTCCACGATGAACGCAGGGACGGTTTCGGCCATCGACCCAAACCGCTCGTCGCTCATCTCCCGCTGTCTCTCCAGCCTTCCGGCAAGCGCCCTGAACTCGCGAACCACCAGGACCACGCAGGCTCCAAGGGCCAGCTGGGTCATGACGGTCCCGCTGAGCACGTCCACGAATCTGTCGGTGCGGGACGCGTACGGGAGGATCATGTGTGGCGCCAGGTGTTCCACGAGCAGCAGCGCCACCGAGACCAGGATGTACAGCGTGAAGAGTGCCACGCGGTGGATCCCATCGATGAACGCAAGGAACAGCAGTGGGGCGATGATGATGAAGCCGTGTGTGGCCCCGGCGCTCCCGCCGTTGTTGATCCACACGTACGAGTTGAGCGCGAGGAGCCCAACTGCCGCCAGCCACACCAGCGACACGTGCGCCCGTGTCCAGGCGGAGAGCGCGCAGACTCCCAGGAAGAAGATCGTGCTGTACAGCGGAACCGTCACAAGCCCGACGGGAAGGTTGCTGATGTAGTTGACACCCGCGGTGAGGAGGCAGAGGGCCGAGGAGAGGACCAGGATCGTGCGGAAGAGCCGGTTCTCCAGCCGTGCCTGCCCGGGCGGGCCGGCCAGCGGGATCAGCAGCGAAGAAAGACAGAGACGGGCCATGGACCAGTTCCTCGCGCCGACCGCTCAGGCAATGGCCAACTCGCTGAGCGGATCGAACACCGTCACGTGCCCGGGCCGCACCGCGAATTTCACTCGCTCACCCGTACGGCAGCGCTCCGAGGGGTCGACGCTGGCGACGAACTGCGTGTCACCAGACCTGCCGTGCAGAAGCGATTCGGCGCCGAGAGGTTCCACGATCTCGACATCGGCCTCAAACAGCTCCGCTCCTTCCTCGTGCGCAAGCAGCAGATGTTCGGGGCGTACCCCGACCACGGCAGTCGTGAGCCCGTGCCGGCCGATACGCTGCTTCTGTTCTTCAAGAAGCGGCACGGGGCGTCCGTGCATGCGCAGCACACCGGCCTCGACCTGCGCCGGAAAGAAGTTCATCGGGGGGGTGCCGATGAAGCCGGCGACGAACTGGTTGGCGGGGCAGCGGTAGATCTCGAGCGGCTCACCCACCTGCAGTACCACCCCGTCCTTCATCACAACGATCCGGCTCCCCATCGTCATCGCCTCAACCTGGTCGTGCGTGACATATATGATGGTTGCCTGGATACGTGCATGGAGCTGCGACAGTTCGGTGCGCATCTGTACCCGCATCTTCGCGTCCAGGTTCGACAGCGGCTCGTCGAACAGGAACACCTTCGGTTTGCGCACGATTGCCCGCCCAACCGCTACTCGCTGTCGTTGTCCTCCGGACAGGGCCTTGGGACGGCGGTGCAGGTAGGGAGTAAGGCCAAGGATCTCGGCCGCTTCACACACCCGGCTGTCTATTTCGCTCTTCGAGTACCGGCGCAACTTGAGCCCGAACCCCATGTTGTCGTACACCGTCATGTGGGGGTACAGGGCGTAGTTCTGGAATACCATGGCGATGTCGCGATTCTTGGGCGGGAGGTCGTTCACCCGCCGGCCATCGATACTCAGTTCGCCGTCGGTGATATCCTCGAGGCCGGCTATCATGCGCAGGACCGTGGACTTGCCGCAGCCCGACGGGCCCACGAGCACCACAAACTCACGGTCCTCAATGGTCAGATTGAAGTCTTTCACCGCCAGCACGTCGCCGGGGTATACCTTCGAGATGTCTTTCAGCACCACCTGTGCCATGGCCCCGCCGTGCTCCCGGTGTGGTTGCGGGTGGAAAAGAAGCGATTGAAGAATATACACGAGGGTCCGGAGCGTTCCCGGGCCAAGAGTATTTTCCCCGATTGTCCCGATACCGGCGTGCAGACCGCATCAGCCAAAGGCAGGAACCCATGAAACGCAGGAACTTCTTCGCGTCCGCCGCCGCTCTTGCAGCGGCTTCATGTGCCCGCATGGACCAACGCGAGGCACGCTACGAGCCCTCCGAGTGCCCGTTCTGTTCTGTCAAGCCCGGCGTGTGCTCGTACTGCCACGGCAGTACGAAGTGCGCTCACTGCGGCGGCACCGGGATCCGCAAAACCGGTACCCCGGTCATTGCCGAGGAAAACATCAGCAAGATGTCCTACGACGAGAAGTGTCCGTACTGCAACGGCGGCGGCGTGTGCCGGTACTGCGGCGGCAAGGGCACCTGCTGGGCCTGCGACGGCACCGGCAAAGTGGAGTCGTGGGACTTCTACGAGAAGTACCAGAAGATCGTGGGTACGAAACAGGGCTGACGCAGTTGGGAGCTGGCACCGGGTAGGGGGCGGGCCACGGCATTGGGGATGGGGGATGGATGACTGAAGAGCCTGCCATCCACCAATCGTCAATCATCAACAACCTGATGCACCTGATCTCCACCCTCGAAGGTCCGTTGGGCTGTATCCACCGGCATGGCCGGTAACCGCGAAGGAACAACAGGAGCAATGAGCGCACGACCAAAGCCAGTGGTGCTGATCATACGGGATGGCTGGGGTAGAGGACGCAGAGACGAGGGCGATGCGACGTTCGTCGCGAAGACGCCGCACACCGACCGGTACGAAGCCGAGCGTCCGACCGTGCTGCTGGAGTGCTCGGGGATGGCGGTTGGGCTCCCCCGCGGCTACCAGGGGAACAGCGAGGTAGGGCACCTGACGATCGGGTCGGGACGGATCATCTACCAGAGCCTCACACGCATCGACAAATCGATCGAGGACGGCGACTTCTTCGAGAACGAGGCCCTGCTGAAGGCACTTGAACACGCGAAGCAGCACAACGGCGCGGTACATCTGATGGGGCTGATACAGGAAGAAGGTGTGCACGCGGTCACGCGGCACTGCCACGCGCTGCTGACGCTCTGCGCGAAGCGGGGGGTGCGGAAGGTGTGGGTACATGCGCTCACCGACGGGCGCGACACGCCGCCCCGCTCGGCCATGGAGCACATGGCGCTTCTGCAGAAGGGGATGGATGAGGCGGGGGTTGGCGAGATCGGAACGGTGATTGGGCGGTACTACGCGATGGACCGCGACAAGCGGTGGGACCGCACCCGGATGGCGTACCGTGCGATCATGAGCGCCGAAGGCGAAGCAGCAGTGACGTGGCGTACTGCGATCGAGCAGGCATACGCGGCGGGGGAGAACGACGAATTTGTCAAGCCGCGCATCGTCGACGGCTACACGGGGGTGGGGCCGCAGGACGCCCTGGTGTTCTTCAATTTCAGGTTCGACCGGACCCGTCAGTTGACAAGAGCGATAATCGAACCGGACTTCGCCGACTTCGCTCGCACCGCCCCGCATGCGGGCCCGTTCGTGGCCATGACGCATTACTACGACAACGGACACTTTGCTGAAGCGTTCCCCGAGGTGGCCACCCGCAAGGTGCTCGGCGAAGTGGTGTCGGCGGCGGGACTCACGCAGCTCAGGTGCGCCGAGACCGAGAAGTACGCGCATGTCACGTTCTTTTTCAACGCGCTCCGCAACGAGCCGTTTGGCGGTGAGGACCGCGTGCTGGTCGACAGCCCGAAGGTGGCGACGTACGACCTGCAGCCCGAGATGAGCGTGTTCGAGGTGCGGGAGAAGCTGCTCGAAGCCATCGCTTCGGAGAAGTACGACCTCATCATCACCAACCTCGCCAACGGCGACATGGTCGGCCACACGGGCGTGTTTGGCGCGATTGTGAAAGCGGTGGAAGCGGTGGATACGGTGGTGCACGACGTGGTGGAGGCCGCACTGGCGAAGGGGGGAGTGTGCCTGGTGAGCGCCGACCACGGCAATGCCGAGCAGACGAAGCTCGACGACGGTTCGCCGATGACCGCACACACGACCAACCCGGTGCCGCTGATGCTCATCGGGGCGGACGCGGGCGCGCGGCTGCGCGAGGGCGGTGGCCTTCAGGACATCGCTCCCACGCTCCTCGGGCTGCTCGGGATCGCCCCGCCGGCCGAAATGACAGGCACGTCCCTGCTCCTGCAGTAGGCTCGTCGAAAGGCAGGCCGCATGCGCATCACACTCTGCCAGCTGAACCCGACCCCAGGCGATATCGACGGCAACACGCGCACGCTTCTCGACACACTCGAGCGGGCCGCGGCTGACTCGGCCGACCTGGTGGTGTTTCCGGAGTTGTTTCTGCAGGGGTACCCGCCGCGCGACCTGCTCGAACGCCGCTCGTTCGTTGCGGCGGGCCTCAGGGCGCTCGAACGGGTCTGCGAGGAGTCACGCCGGTACCCGGGCATGGGTACCCTTGTGGGCACGGTCATGCCGAACCGGGTGCCGCACGGCAAGGGGCTGTTCAACAGCGCCGTGCTGATTGCGGACGGCGGCGTGGTGTTCCACCAGAACAAGTCACTCCTGCCTACCTACGACGTATTCGACGAGAGCCGCTACTTCGACCCTGCCGGCGATATCGCGGTGTGTGAGTTCGCGGGTGAGAAGCTCGGCATTACGATTTGCGAGGACGCGTGGAATGACGCGGAACTGATGCCGCGGCGGCTGTACGAAGAGGACCCGGTGGAGAAGCTCGTAAGGAAAGGGGCGACGCTGCTGATCAACGTGTCGGGCTCGCCGTTCCACGCCACCAAGGAACGGCTCCGCTATGACATCATGCGCCATCACGCACAGCACAGCGGCCTTCCATTCGTGTTCATCAACCAGGTTGGCGGCAACGACGAGCTGATATTCGACGGCAACAGCATGGTGTTGGACGGCGAAGGGGGGCTGCGGCGTCATCTGGGGGCGTTCCACGAAGCCATCGTGACCGTTGACACCGACGCACCGGGACCGGTAGTCGCTCTGCCGGAGACCTCGCCCGAAGCGGGGATATACGACGCGCTCGTGCTGGGAACGCGCGACTACGTGCGCAAGTGCGGGTTCGCAAAGGTGCTGCTGGGTCTGTCGGGTGGGATAGACTCAGCGCTCACGGCGTGCATCGCGGCGGATGCGGTTGGTCCCGCGAATGTCCTGGGCGTCACCATGCCGTCGCGGTACTCTTCAGCCGGCAGCGTGGCGGATTCGGAGAAGCTGGCGGCGAACCTCGGGATCGAGATGCGCCGCATACCGATCGAACCGGTGTTCCTGCCGTATCTCGAGTCGCTCACGCCGCACTTCGGCGGTAAGCCGATCGACAGCACCGAGGAGAATATCCAGGCACGTATCCGGGGCACCATGCTCATGGCGCTCTCGAACAAGAGCGGGGCCCTGCTGCTTACCACGGGCAACAAGAGTGAGATGGCTGTCGGGTACTGCACTCTGTACGGCGACATGAACGGCGGCCTGGGGGTGATCTCCGACGTGCCCAAGACAATGGTGTACCGCGTGGCGAAGCATGTCAACCGCCAGCGCGAGATTATCCCGAACGTCTGTATCACCAAACCACCCTCCGCCGAACTCCGACCCGGCCAGAAGGACCAGGATACCCTTCCGCCCTACGAGGTACTGGATGCAGTCCTGGCGATGCTCGTGGAAGAGGGGAAGGGGCGGGAAGAGGTGGTGGCGGCAGGCTTCGAGGCAGGAACGGTTGGCTGGATTGCGCGCGCGGTCCGTGTCAACGAGTACAAGCGGCGACAGGCCGCAACCGGTCTACGCGTAACCCCGAAGGCGTTCGGGAGTGGAAGACGGTTCCCTATTGCTGCCAGGTACGAACTCTGACGTCTCAGAAGCGGAACACGGACGACGCGGATGTCACGGATGGCCACGGATAGAAGACTGGGGCACGAGGGCCCCCGATGATTCCTCTGCTTGCACTCGCGGCGGTCACGCTGTGGTACCTGGGCTGCATTCTGTTCCTGCGCCGGGGATTGGGGCGAGTCATCGCTCCCGGCAGGCCGGCCGGGCTGACCTACTCGGTGGTTATCGCTGCGCGCAACGAAGAGCGCCATATCGGCACATGCCTGGCGAGTGTTCTCGACCAGAGCATCGCGGCAGAGCGGATCGAGGTGATCGTAGTAAACGACCGGTCGACCGATCGCACCGCCGAGATCGTGGGCGAGTACGCGACGCGCGACGCCCGGGTGACACTGGTGAACGTGGCATCGTGCCCGGCTCGCGTGTCGCCGAAGAAGCATGCGCTGCAGCAGGGCATCGCCGCCGCGGGCAGGCAGGTAGTGGCATGCACCGACGCTGACTGCTGGGTACCGCGCACCTGGCTCGAGACGCTCGACCGGTACTTCGCCGAAGACACCGGGCTGGTGCAGGGCATCGCGCTGTACCGGCGGCGTGTCTCGCGGGGCCGGTTCCTGCACGTGTTCCAGGCCCTCGACTTCCTGTCGCACGGCATCGTGGCTGCCGGGGCGATCGGCGGCGGAGTCCCGCTCAACGCCAACGGCAACAACATCGCCTACCGCCGCGCGGTGTTTGAGGCGGTTGGCGGGTACGGCGAGGGCGGGCGTGTGCTGCTGGGCGACGATGATCTGCTGCTGCAGCGGGTGTGGCGTGACGGGCGATGGAAGGTGCGGTACGCGATGGATCCGCACGGCGCCGTGGAAACTGCCCCGGCCCACTCGTGGGCCGAGATGCTGCGTCAGCGCGCCCGGTGGGGATCGGTGGCGGCACATTACGGGCCGCGCCAGATGGTGCTGCTCCTCGGCTTCTTCCTCTTCTTCTGTGCCATCCCGGTTTCGCTGGCAGTGTCGCCGTGGTACCCGCTGGGTCTCTCGGCGGGCGTCGCCATGCTGTTCGTCAAACTCATGGGCGAATACGTGGCCATGGTGCCCGGCGCGCACCGCTTCGGCCGGCCCGACCTGCTGATCTATCT
>CAZJJT010000229.1:0-7246 GCA_964546395.1 uncultured Fibrobacterota bacterium | reverse complement strand
GGTCGATGCGGAGCGAACGATCGTGATGTCACGCGTAGTGTATCTCGTGCGGTCCACCACGACCAGCGTGAACACGTAGCTCCCACTGGCAGTCATGTCGCGCACAACGCTCGCCGGGCCGCCCGGCCTGCTGAAGGTCGGGGTGGTGCCCGCTGGTTTGCTCTTCACCATCCACCAGTGACTGATCCCGTCACCGTCCGGGTCACTTGTCACCGCAGTGAGAGAGACACTGTCGGCGCCAACTGTTGCACCCGGAGCAGGGGTGATGCCTGAGATGACCGGCGTGCCCGGGTTGGGTGGGTATACGGTAACCGAAAGTGTCTCGGCCGCCGCCCCGCCGGTGGCGCTTGACTCGCCGCGGAACCGGTACACGCCGGCTCGTGACATGTTGCGGGCGGAACAACTGCTCGAAGTCGGGTCGGACAGCGTTGCCGATGCGCCCGTCGGCTGACTCAGGATCGACCACTGGTAGCTGACCGCATCCCCCTCGAGGTCAATGGCGCCGGCGCGAAGCAGGGTCGTGTCCATGGGCTGCACCAGCCACACCGGGCGACGGTTGTGGGTTGCTACCGGCATGGGCGGCTGGTTACCGTTATACGCTGTCAGCAGCAGCGCGCGCGTCGTGGTGTTCGTGCCGTCTGACACTTCGATGGTGAACTCGTAGTCGCCCACTGCGGTCAAACCGGTCACACTCGTATTCGCAGCATCGGGACTGGCAATGACCGGAGTGGCGCTGCCGGGCTTTTGTGTCACCGACCAATGGTACGAGAGCGTCGCGAGTTCCGGGTCCTGTGCTGATGCGGTCAGTGCTATCTGGCTGGTCGGCACCTTCAGGTAGGTCGGGTTCGGCGCGTAGTTGGTGATAACCGGGGGAAGGTTCGCCTGCAGGTGCGGGTAGACCGTTACCACCGCATTCGCCGGCACCGGCACACTCAATGTCCCATCGGTGACGTTCTGCACGCCCTGTTCGTGGTACGAGTTGCCCGCGACCGTACGGCAGACGCCGTAACTGCCATTGGGCAGCGATGAGACATCCGCTGTCTCGGCTGAGCCACCGGTGTTGTTGATCAGCACCAGTGTCACGTTGCCGTTCTTGCGGAACGCGAGGGTGCGCAGCGAGGAACTGCTCGAAGCCGCTTCGATGCGCTGTGCACCGGGCCGTGCGTAGCTGATTACCTGACGCAGCATCCAGTAGGTGTCCTTGCGGGTAAACCAGGCCTTGGCAGTCTGCATGTTGATGTTGAGGATGTTGGGAAGTTCGTAGATCTCCCACACACTGTTGCCGCCGAGGGTGAGGTCATCGTAGAGGACGTTCATGTTGACACCCATCCATTCGGTCTGCCCCGTGGGAAGGTTGCGGGTGAGCGCATAGTCCCGGATGTTCGCCCGCATCGGGTCATTGGTGCCGTAGAGATGGTACGTAAGAAGGCCGACATACTGCCAGATCTCGTCGTCGAACCGCAGACCTGTGTTTGCCTGGTTGATGTAGTTCCAACTGTGAGAGGCACTCATGCACTCGGGGGTCTCCAGCTTGGTCGACAGTCCGGCAGCCGCCATGCGGGGGCCGAGCGCCTTGATCACATCACGGATGGTCGCGGAGTTGACCGGGTTGCTGTTCCCCGCTTCGTTGAGCACCGCAACATAGTCGGCTTCGATGCCGTGGGTGTCGCGCAGGCGGAGCAATTGGGCGAGCAGGTACTCGGAGTACTCGCCAGGGCTGCGCAGCAGGTAAGGTGGTATCGCACCGGTACTGCCGCCGTCAAAGAACGACGGGCTGACGTAGAGGCTGAAATGGTCGCCGTTGGCCTCCACCAGCCGCTTCATGGGCACGAACATGTTGACTGCATCCTGGTCGAGCTTGGTGGTATTGAATCCGGACCAGTTGATGTGCTCCGGGTCCTGGTCATCGTTGACCGGTTCCCACGCGCCTCCACCGTCAGCCCTGTTGCCGCCCCCCGACTCACAGCGGATCCTGGTACACCCCATGGTGTTGACCAGATCGTCAAGTGCATATGGTTTCAGCTTGTCGGGAAACCAGTGGAGATAGTCGGAGGGCGAACCCCACGCTTCGATGGTCTGGTGGGTGGTCGCCTGGTCGATAGTGACAGTGACGGCAGAGGTATTGCTCGCGGCAAGGACGAGTGCGACGAGTATCGGAGAAGAGGCCCGCATGGTGTCTCCCGGTTGGTGTTCATGCCATACAATACCTACGGTGGGGCCAGACGACGAGTATTTTGGCTGATATCATTCACAGAATATTCTGCCAATCGGGCTGGGCACGAACATGGGAAGACGACAGCAGGGCGCCATCGATGCGGCCGAGCGGTACGTGCGCCAGACCATTGTCGGCTGCCCCTGCGGAACCCGGCTGCCGCCGCTCAAGCAGCTCGCGCGAGCCGCCGGTGTAGGGCTCGAAACCATGTGGAAGGCGGTGCAGCGTCTCAAGCATGAAGGGTCGCTCAACGCCGCACCACACCGCGGCATACGGGTGGTCGACCCACCAGACAACCCTTCCGCGGTACGTGCCTCCCCTGCACCGCACACCGAACCGTCCCTGGCGTCCGAGCGAGTTTCGCAGTTGCTTCGACGTCAGATCCTCGAGGGCCGGTTCCGTCGGGGCGAGCCCCTTCCATCGATGAAGGAGCTGTGTGTCAGCCTCGGAACGTGTCATCGCACACTCGCCCGCGCGCTGCAGGAACTCGCACAGCAACGTCTCGTCGTACGCCATCGACGGGGGTATGCTGTCGCCGGGGGACCCAGATCCCACGGCGCAAACCGCGTACTTATCGTTGCGGCCAGGGGGTGCCTTGTTCAGCACGGCGTCGAGTACTACCGTCGCACCGCCACGTTTATCAAGCGCGTGGAGCAGGAGTGTGTGCGCCAGAATCTGCGTGCCGAGTATGTGCTGCACTCGTACCACGCCAGGGATATCCGGACGCTCCTGGAGCGACTCGTGGATCGCGAGGGCATACTCGGCGCACTCGTATTCACAACCGGCACGGCACAAGAGGCTGTTGGCGAACTGCTCAGGGCAGTGCAGGCGCTCGGCAAACCGATGTCGGCGCTGGACGAGCACGGTTGGCTGAGCACTATCCGAGGAGCGACGGTACGCCGCAACTCACGACTGTTCACGCTTGCCGGAGAGGGCGCCGGGACAGCTGTCGGTACGTACCTGCTCGGACGTGGCCACGATCACGTGGCGTTCGTCTCCGCGCACGGCAATGACCCCTGGTCAAGAGCGCGTCTGGCGGGAGTACGGCGGGCCTATGAGCAGGCGGGGATCGCGGACGGAGTTCTGGACTGCTCGTTCAGCACACTGGCGGGTATGGCCGAGGATGATTCACCGCACCACCGGGTCCGTCAGGACCGCTCGCCCGCAGTGTACGGACTCGCGGGCCGCCTGGTGACCGCCGCCTGCCGCACATTCGGCGAACCGGGTCACCGGGCCAGCGAGGAAGAGACTCGTGCGGTGCTGCACCTGTTGGGTACGCAACTCAACCGCACTCAGCGGATCTCGCAACTGAGTACGCACGTGCGTGAGACCCTTGGCGACCGGTCTGTCACTGCACTCATTGCATCCAATGATGTACTGGCACTCGAATGCACGGAAGTGCTGCGCGGGCTGCAGGTACCGGTGCCGGACCGCGTGTCCCTGGTCAGCTTCGATGACACGCTCGCCGCGCTGAGCAACGGACTCAGCAGCTACAACTTCAGGACCGATGCCGTGTTGGACGGCATGCTGAACAGCGTCCTCGCCAGCCGGTTCAGGACTCTCTGGCCCGGAGGACGGGCCATCGAGCTGGAGGGGTTCGTTGCCGAACGACGGTCAACTGCGCGCAGGGCCGACCTGCCACCCCGTTGACTGTTGCGATACACGTCAGCCAATCCACCGCGCCTGGTACTCCCCTTGCGGCGCGGCGACGTACACGATCCGGCCGGTGTCGCGGCTCGTGGACACACTCTTCACGAGTGTTGTCTGATGCAGCATCGGATGCTGTGAGAATGTCATGGTGCTGCTGTTGAACACGACCACAGCATTGCTCGTAGTCACACTGAACAACCCCTCTCCAGGCATCGGCGCGAGATCGTGTCCGCCCGACCCGGGCAGTTGGACTGTCTGTACCCTCCTCGGCACCAGTCCGTCCATTTCGTATGCACGGAGTTCGGTGCCCCCAAGCGCCCACAGTTTCTCCTCCCGCGGGTCCCACACCACCCCGTGGGCACTGTCGAGCGGTTCACGCCACCGCTCCCGAAATGGGGGCTCGAGCTCAATCACCGCCAGGTAGTTGCCATCGATGTGTGGTGCACCGGGAGGAAAGTCCGGGTGTGCGGCGACCGCTACCGCGCAGGCGCCACCGGGAAGGAACTCGGCGCTGTGGGCACCCGGCATCCACGCAAGACGAGTGAGTGAGCCACGGTGCGTGTCTGCCAGCCCGACCAAACCTGACACCGCGGTGAACAGCACCGTCGTGCCGTCGGCAGCCATCTTCGCTTCGTCGGTAGTACCAGTGTACCAACCGACCCACCCTCGCTCGTTGCGTGACAACGCCTCGTGCTCCTGGGGACGCAGTTCCCACTGCACTTCGCCGGTGTCAGTATCAAGAACACTCAGTCCGCCCGCGCCGCTCGTAAGAATTCTGCCCATCCTCTAGCCTCCAGTCGTAGGTGTGCTCTGTGCCAACACCCGGCCCGACCGCCCTGCAGCACTTTCCTGCCGAGGCACACCCGTCGATGATCTCCTGACAACAAAGCCGGGGATCTCGCGCACGATCAGACCGCTGCGCGGGCGCGCTGCCGAAGGGTGCACTATGGCGCGGATACACGCAACCGCTTGCGCTGCTGTTCCGAAGTTGTAGCTCGTCAGCCCCATCCCCGATGAGACAATCTCGTCATCGAACCCGACCACACTCAGTCCGACGCCGGGAGTGACCCCGCACTGCCGCAGATACGCAATGGCCGCTCGGCCGATTTCGTCATTGGCGCAGACCCACGCAGTGGCCTCGCCATCGTCTACGGCACGACCGAAGACCGGAACCAGATGTGACGAGGCGTACTCGTCCCAGAGGTAGTTGAGCATCTGCCCGCCCACCTCCTGCACGCTGGTTTTCCCGCGGCCCCCCAGTGACCTGCCCGCGACTCTGAGACGGGCGAGTTGCTCGCGGTACTGCGGACCAGCAGCCGTCCGCGACCGGAACTCGCCCCACTCGCTCGGAATGCCCGCATCGTAGTGCCTCACCGCACCCGGGGCGCGCCCCATTGCTGCCAGGCAGGACCGCAGGCCCCGCATGCGACGCTCGGCCCACCGGTCGAATCGGTTCCGCGTGAAGAAGGCGATGTGGCGATGCCCAGCCTCGACGAGAAAGCGCGCTACGTCGCTGCCTGCCTGCTCATCGCTGGCTACGGGCAGCAGCGTCACCCGTGTGCGTCGCGCGACGCGCGGCGAGATCTGCACGCCGGTATGTTCGTCGGTGACAGTGACGGGCTTGCCATACGGAGCCAGCGAGGCGACCACTGCATCGGCTTCGTCGCGCAACCCGTGCGACCACACCAGATAGCCTGCCACCATCCGGTCTTCGACCACGGTGCGAGCCTCCCGATCCAGCGGAGCACGACCGACCAGCTTCGCGTACGGCACGACACGAAGGTCGAGGGCACGACGAAGGCACTCGTGCTCAAGCGTGCGCCAGAACTCGGCCGCCCGGTTCGTGTACCGGGTCACTTGAGTCATGTCCTCGTTGACCGTCACCACCACGACCGTGGCCCCCGGTGAGGGGCCGGCTGACAGCGCGAACCCCCGTCCCTGCCGAACAACCAGACCCGTGCGCGCCAGTGCTGCGAGTGCGCGGCCCACCGACATCTCGCCTGCACCGAACCGGGCTCGAAGTTCCTTGCGGCTGGGTACGAGTTCGCCGGTCACCATCTGTCCGGACAGCACCTCTGACACCAGCACGTCCCGGATACGCTGCCACGAACACCGCCTGTCGGGCACCGGCGGTTGCGCATCGGTACCACGGATCTGCCCAACCACCGACACACCTGCACCGGGCCGGGCGCACAACGTCCCCACCCTGACCAGACCCCCCACCGCCTTGGCCATGGTTGCGGGGTTCACCCGCGCTTCCGCAGCCATGCACCGTACGGTCGGAAGGCGACGGTCGCGGTTGGGCGGAGCGTCGGCCGCCTCCTGTACCCGTCGCTCCAGATACCGCTGCGCCACTGCGAGCTTAGGCGAGTACCGCTGTGACTGTCCCTGGGACAGTGGCATATCAGTAAGATAACTTGTTTTAGTGGTGTTTTGAAGAACTTTCTTGGTGGCCCTCTCGCGTATGATACGGTACTATAGTGGGGCAAGCGGCAACACATGACATTCTCACGGAGGACAGTATGGACGCACGGAACCTGCACGTGTCACCGGCACTGCTTCTGCTCAGCACACTGGTTCTGGCAGTTCCGACCAGCGCAGTCACGGTCGCCATCGACCCCGATGAGCGCCACCAGACGATAGAGGGGTTCGGCGCATTCGGCCAGTGCAGCCGCTACGACCAGACCAGCTACACGACATTCCTGCACGACGATCTCGGCGTGAGCATGGTGCGTATCCAGATCCCGCACGATTGGGAGTTGAGCAACGACAACGCCGACCCCAACAGTCTCAACATGGGCGGCTACAACGTGGCCGGGAACTTTCAGCGCTGGAAGAAGGTGATCGACGGCATGAAGCGCTACAGTGATGTGCGGTTCATTGCCACGGTGTGGACGCCCCCTGCCTGGATGAAGGAATTTACCCGGGACACATCGCCCACGTGCTCAGACGGTACCGGTGCCTGCGGCGGCCATCTCCGTGCCGACATGCGTGCCGAACTGGCAGAGTACCTCTACGCGTTCTACCGGGCAGTGCAGCAGCAGTGCGGAGTGGATCTGTACGGAATCAGTCTGCAGAATGAGTCGGCATTCATCGAATGGTATGTGTCATGCGTGTACGATGCCGACGAGTACCGCGACGCGCTCAAGGCAGTTGGCGCCAAGTTCGAGGCCGAAGGCGTTGACTGCATCCTGTTTGGTGCTGAAGACATGCTGGGCAACCTTACCGTCAACGCGTACTTCGGACTGATCAACCAGGATCCCGTTGCCAAGGGATACCTCGGTGCCGCGGCAGTGCACGGGTATACCGACGGTGTGAACCCGCTGCCCACTTCGACTGGCGCACAGGCGTGGTCGCGACTGGGGACGATGATGCGTGGTTTGG
>CAZJJT010000228.1:0-7312 GCA_964546395.1 uncultured Fibrobacterota bacterium | reverse complement strand
CTTGACGGGTCCGGGATTGCGCAGCCGAGGCCCTTAAGGATTCTCAGGACCTCATCGGGCCCTATCACGTAGAACGCCATGAGCGCATCGGCCTGCTTGGCGACCTTGTAGCGGTCGGGCGAGTCGCCCTCGGCCTTGAGGATGCGATCCATGCGGTGGATGTTGCCGTACTTCGCACGGTACGCGTCCCAGTCCAGTTCGTCGAGTTTCATGTACCCGTCAAACTGCTCGACAATCCCTTCGCGGGTGAGCGGCACGTGCATCAAGCGCGATATCTCGTCCCACACGATGGCTTCCGCCGGGTCGAACCCCAGCCGGTCGTAGAGCCGCTCGCGGCTGTCGGCGGGGAGGATGTGCAGCAGTTCGCGCGCGCGGTTGAGCACCCACACCACCATGATATTGGTGTAGGCGTTGTCGCGCACGCCGGGTGTGTCGCTCCCCTCGTACTTCTCGTGGAACTCATCGGGCCCCATCACGCCCTCGATATGGTACCGCCCGTCCGTGTCGTTCTTGCGCGCGATACTTGCCCAGAACCGGGCGATCTCGATCAGCATCTCGGCACCGTACTTCTCGAGAAACTCCAGGTCGCCGGAGTGGTTGTAGTACTCCCATACGTTGTAGAACACGGCGATTGAGACGTGGCGCTGGCGGCAGCTCAGGTCGGGATCCCACTTACCAGACACCGGGTTGTAGTGGATGACCTGGGTTTCCTCCTGCCCGTCCTCGGCGGTCTGCCACGGGTACATCGCGCCGGCGTAGCCATTCTCGTGTGCGTGGTTCCGGGCCGCGTCGAGTCGCCGGTACCGGTACATGAGCGCCGCCCGCGCCACCCGCGGGAACCGCCGTACGTAGAACGGCAGCACAAACAGCGAGTCCCAGAAGATATGCCCGCGGTAGGCTTCCCCGTGCAGCCCGCGCGCCGGCATGCCGGCATCGATGTGCGTGGTGTTGGGTGAGGCGGTCGAGAGGAGGTGGTAGGCGTGCAGCCGCACCACCTTCTGTGCGAACCCGTCACCGTCGATACGCATGTCGGCCAGGTCCCAGAGCTCGCGCCAGGCGCGCTGGTGTGCCTTGAGCAGCCGCGCGAATGATCCGAGTCGCGCGGCGTGTGCCCGCGCAGTGTCGGCCGGGCTGGCGATGTCGGTGTCGCGCGAAGTGTGTATGGCCACCAGTTTCTCCAGCGTGTACGACTCTCCCTCGCGCGCGTCGAACGTGATGCACTGGGCGGCGAAGCCGGGCGAAGACTCGGTGGAGCGCGCTACGGCCGTGTGCTCGGGACAGCGCAGCACGTTGCGGCCGCACATGGCGATCTGCACGTGTGACTGCGTGGTCTGGACCGTCACAAACACGCTGTCGTCAACCAGCCCCTCGTGCACGGGCGCCAGGTGCTGGTTGCTCAGGCCACGGTACCGCTTCACCCCGTCGTTTACCACGGTCCCGTCAATTGCCGAGCGAAGCGTGATACGCGCGGAGTAGTTGCGCGGTCTCACCGTGAGTTCGAGGGCGCCGCAGTGCGGGTCGGCCATGCTGGCGAAGCGACGCGAGATGAGTTCCGTTTCGCGTCCCGCACTGTCACGGACTGTTATCGCCCGCACCATCATCGCGTCGCGCATGTGCAGTGTCTGCTCGTAACGGAGCAGCTCACCGCGCAGCGGCGAGCAGTAGTCCTCCTCGCCGACGCGCATTTCCAGCAGCAGCCAGTTGGGGCTGTTGACGAAGTCGGCGTTGAGGATTTCGTGGTCGTGCACCGTGCTGGGAAGTTTGTTGTACAGGCCCGCGAGGTAGGTCCCGGGGTAGTGGGTCTCGCCCGCCCGCTCGGCTTCGAAACACCCGCGGGTCCCGAAGTAGCCGTTGCCCACCGTCGTGAGCGTTTCGCGCAGCAACTCCTCTTCGGGGCGGTACTCCGTGTAGGTCAGTTTCCAGTGTTCGTCGCGTGACGGTGCGTGACGTCGTTCTTTCACTCGGCAAGCTCCTTCAGCAGCAGTACAAGGGTGTCGGGTGTGTCGAGGAACAGGCTCTGTTCATGCGCCTTGCGGACCTGTGTCTTCAGCGCTGCATCGGTTGTCACGAATACGGCGTGCGTGTTCGCGCCCATCGCGGCGCATCGCGTTACCATGGGGATGTCCGACGGAGTGTCGCCGCACACAAGACAGGGCCCCTCCGCGATACGCAGGCCCAGGGCCGAATCGAGGAACGCGATGCCGTGACCCTTGTCGAAGTCCTGAAGGGTGCCTGCACCATCGGCGACCGTCAGCAGGATCTCGATGTCTTTGCCGGTGTCCTCGATGCGGAAATGGCGACGCTCCGGGTCGAGCCGTGCAACCAGTTGCTCGACTGTCCTGAGGAACGCCAGCGAACGCGACGGCTCGATGGAGTTCGCCATGTCCTGGCGGGCAACCGTGGTCTGGCCGAATTTGCACTGGAACCCCGAGCCAATCAGGGCGAAGCTCCGATAGTCGTGTTCCCGCAGCAGGTGCTGCAGTTCACCGTTGAGCGTGTCGAGCGCGTCCTGCTGTTCGGCGGCAATGGGATAGGTAAGGCGTTGTTCGACGCGATCACGGCACTCACGGCCCTTGGAGCCCGCCAGCAGGATGTCGCCGCGCGGGGCGACACCGATATCGACCAGACCCATGTTCTCGAGCGGCGCTGAGGTAAGCACCATGACGTTGCGGGCACAGCGGCGGGCAAAGCGGGTAAGGACTACCGCGTTGTAGACGGACTGCACCGAGGACAGGTAGCGGCCGCAGTAGTTGTTGATCGTGCCGTCGCGGTCGGTGATCAGGTTGCCGAACCGTACACCTGTCAGCGGCTCCTTCGCCGCAGCCACCTGCGCCACGGCCTTCGGGTTCGCTGCCAGCAGGTGCTCCACGAGCACATCCTCGCCCTGCTCGAGGAACAGCAGGTCACGCCGGAGCTCCTCTACCTCGTACTTCATCTCGATGTTCACCGCTGTGGTATCGTCGAGATGCAGCCGTACGCCATCGGGGCTGCCGGGGACCGCTTCGAGCTGCTCGAGTGTCTCGCGCAGCAATCCGATGTCGTAGGGGAATGGGGGGGGACGATCAAGACTCCGGTCCACGAGGCGTCGACGAACCGGGACTGTGGCCAGGATGGTATCGTAGAACTGCTGGAGTGTCTCGACTGGTGCGGGCATCCTGCGCTCGTGCAGCTCTGCGCCCCTCCTGTGTGGTTTGGCGGACCAGCCGCTTCGCTGTGTGTCGGCCCTCCCCCAACCCATTGTGGGTTGGGCGGTTCTACCACACAATATACCGCCCGGGGAGGCGGTAGAGCCCAGGGAATCGGGCCGGTTGCCGCCCTATCGCTGCGCGGCCACAACCCTCACGCGTGCCGCACAGCCCGCGGGAACCAGCAGGTACGCGCCTGGAGCGGGCACAGCGGCGGAGCCCGTGCCTGCACCGCGCACCACGCGGCCACGGGGATCGACAAGCAGCGTGGCAGGGCCGCGACGAGTGTGCTGCACCGCGAACTGCGTGCGCGGCGAGGACATGCCGGTGGCCGGCTCAATCCATGACGGGGTCACGCGCAGTGCCGCACAGCCGTGCGGCGGGACACTCACCGTGTATGAACCGGTGTACGTACCCTGGTCAGCGTGTGCCCACAGGTCGCGCACGAACGCCCCGTCAGCACCACCGAGCCCCAGGTCCGACCACTGCAGCGTCATGGAGGTCTCGGACGAGCCGCGGTTGAGCAGCACCACCGCGCGACTGCTGTCCTCCATCAGCTTCACATACGTCTCCCGTTCGCCCTCGTCACGCACCCGCCGTCCCATGTGTCCCAGCGAGTCCTGGTCTACCGCAATCAGCTCGCGGTTGCCCACTATATCGAGCACCGCCGGGGTGACACTCCGCAGGTCACATCCAAGCATCAGGGGAGAGGCCATGATACACCACAGAGCGAAGTGCGACCTGTTCTCATCGAGCGACAGCCCCTCGTTGCCCACCTGCAGCATGTCAAGATCATTCCAGCCGCCCGGGCGGTGGTGCTCCGCCAGGCCCCAATCGACGGCGCGGTCCACGATGCTCATGATGCTGGAGAACGTGGCCTCGATATCACCTGAGATACGCCACAAATGGCCCACGTCGTAGCCCCAGGTCTGCACGCTCTGCAGGCCCCAGTTGCAGATGCTGAACACCATCGGTCGGCCCGCGGCGGCAATCGCGTCACGGAACAGCGTGTAGATGTCCTGCGCATTCCGGCCGTCCGCACCACAGAAGTCCACTTTGACGTAGTCCGCGCCCCACTCGGCGAACGTGCGCATGTCCTTGTACTCGAACAGACGGCTCCCTTCGGTCATCCCACCGCAGGTCTCGTACCCGCAGTCGGTGTAGGCCGCGTAGCGCACCCCCTTCGAACGGATGTACGCCGCGAGGCTGCTCATCCCCGAAGGGAACTTGCCGGCATCGTGCCGAAGCGTGCTGTCCGGATCACGCGCGCGCATCGCGCCTGCGGCATACGCCTGCCACCCCAGGTCCACCAGCACGTACTGATAGCCCCGTTGATCGAGTCCGTTGGCAACGAGGGCATCGACATTCCCCTTGATAGTGGTCTCGTCGATGCGCCACAGGAACGCGTTCCAGCTTGCCCACCCCATGGGGGGCGTGAGCGCCTGCCCGTCGTTGAGTGCAAACACCTGCGAGACCATGGCGGCAGTCAGGATGGTCGCCAGCAGGGCTGTGCGTGTCGTGCTCGTGTTCATTCGGTCCTCCCGGGGTGTGCATGGCTGCTTGCTCTGTCACTCACGCAATGTAGGGCCAACGGGGAGTCCCGTTCATCCCCGAATCAGTACCCAAAGTGCGAAAGTATATATATTTACAGAGGATTATCTGGAGTGAGGGGCGGATCGAGCATTGAAGATGGGAGATGTGTGGTGGATGGCTGGGGAGCCGACCACTCATCCCTTCACAGGAGAAGCCGAGTGTCGCGCACGGGAGGCCCGGGCCAGGACGCGGCCCGCAGACACGTACTCGCCGAACTCGAACGGTGCCGCCACGCCGGCACGAGCGAACTGCCGTTGCTCCGCGCCATGGCTGCATCGGCGGGAGTGGCGTATGTCACCATGTGGAAGGCGGTGAGGCGCCTGAAGGCGGAGGGCGTTATCAAGGTGCGGCACGGGGGTCGGGCGAGGGTGGCCGACGGAGCGGCACGCCGTGCGCAGGAAGCAGCCCTGGCGCCCGATGCAGCTGTCCCGGTTGGTGCAACTGCCGCGGAGCGTCTGCGTGCCGCATTTGACCGCGACCTGTTGAGAGGGCAGTTCAGCCCCGGCTCTTCGCTCCCCAACCTCAAGGAGCTTGCTGAGCGTTACGGGGTGGGCTACCGCACGCTTCGCAGGGCGTTCGACGGCATGGTGTCGGACGGTACGCTCGAGGCGTGTCGGCGCGGCTACCGTGTGCCGAGCACGTCCGCGGGGCAGTCGGGCGGTGTGATTGCGCTCGTTCTGCATGCCGACTCTTCCACAAGCGGCATCCCCTGGCATACGCAGATGACCCAGGAGTACGTGCGGGCGCTGGAGAGTGAGTGTTCGCGCGCGGGGACCACGTTGCGCGTGGTGCCCTGTACCCCCGACTGTCGCCCGCGCGCCCTGCTGTCTTCGCTGTTTGGGAGCGACGAGGGGAGGAGGCGGCCGGTGCTGGGCGTGGTGCTCCGCCCCGAGTCGCTCTCGGAGCGCCTTCGGGCAGAACTGGTGGACGGTCTCGTGTTGCGCACAGTCCCGGTGGCGTGGCTCGACGAGAGCGGGGAGCGCGCGCCGCCTGTCATACCGGGAAAGCCGTCCACGTTTCACGTGTTTGTCATGTCACGCAACCACGACATTGGCGTGCGCATGGCGCGGTTTCTGCTAGCCAGGGGGCACCGCAAGCTCGCCTATGTTTCACCCGTGCACTGGGCTGGCTGGTCGCAGAGCCGCCTGGAAGGGATACAGGAAGCGTGCGGGCGGAGCGGCCTCGGGGCTTCGGTGGTGCCGGTGGTGGTGGACGAGGAGCGTGACGTGTCGGCACCGCTGAGCGGCCAGCTCTCGCGGCGGATTGACACGGTGCTGCGCGACACGCTCGGGAACGTCGAGTACGGTGGCGTCGATTCGGCGTTCCGCACGCTCAACGCGCAGGTGCACTCACTCGCGGGCCGTGCGGTATTGCGGCAGACGCTCGCGCCGCTGCTCAGGCGTGCCCGCGGCCTCCAGGGCGTGAGTGCCTGGGTGTGTGCCAACGACACGGTTGCGCTGGAATGTCTTGACTATCTGACCCGCAGGAAGGTTGCGGTGCCGGGCGAGCTGTCGGTGTGCGGTTTCGACGACACCACCGAAGGGCTCGGGCACGGCCTTACGACCTGGAATTTCAACCGTCACGGCGCCGTGAGCGCGATCGTGGGCTACCTACTCGGCCCGCTCTGGCAGCGCCAACGCACGGCGGGGTTCACGCCGGTTGAGGGGTATGTGGTTGAGCGGCGGACGGTGGCGGGGGCAGAGTAGCGCGAGTGGCACGACGGGGCCACGGCCGTCGCATGCGCAGCGGCAAGCGCCTCGGCGCAGCTCGGCCGATGCCAACCAGTCCCCCTTCCGTGCATATGTATATTGAAACGCTCGTACGACAGTTGCAGCACATGCAGCACAGCACCGGAACAGGGATTTCAGGGTCATGGCACAACGGGCAACGCAGAGGATGAAGGTCATGGCGGAGACCATCGTTATCGGCTCCGACCACGCGGGGTTCGCGATGAAGGAATTCCTCAAGGAGGAGCTTCGCAAGCACAAATTCGCGGTGAAGGATGTCGGGGCATACACGGGTGATGAGCCTTCCGACTACCCGGTCTATGTATCGAAGGTGGCCGGGGCGGTGTCGGAGGGACACTACCGGCGTGGCATTGCGGTCGATGGGCACGGGGTGGGCTCTTCCGTGGTGGCCAACCGGTTTCCCCATGTCCGCGCCGCGCTCTGCAACGACATTGGCGTGGCCCGACTCTCCCGCGCGCACGCCGACTCCAACGTGCTCCTGCTTGCCGGGCGGCTGACACCGGAGTGGCTTGCGGCGCAGATCCTTGATGCCTGGCTTCACACGAAGTTCGAAGGCGGGCGTCACAGTCGTCGAGTCAAGCTGATCGATGACAACACGCAACTTGCCATAGCCATGCGCCATCTCTCGCAGATTGACCCGAAGCGTATCGACACGATACGGGTGAACGAGCCCTTCGTGCGGCGTACGCTCAAGGGGCTTCAGAAACTGACCAAGCTGATCGGGCTCGACGAGCGCAGGGGAGAGCCGGAATCGCGCATGAGCGAGACGTGCCCGGCCAAGATCAG
>CAZJJT010000227.1:991-7331 GCA_964546395.1 uncultured Fibrobacterota bacterium | reverse complement strand
CCAACGCGCCGCAGCCCTACGGTACCATGACAATCAACGACCAGGAGACCGAGAAGCCCGCGTACGCAGTGCTGCGTGATGAGTTCGGGAACTGGATCAGCCCGTCACGTTCGGCAATCTGGACCACCGCCGACTCGGCGATTGCGACAGTGCGGGTGGGCAACAACGACGCCGGACAGGGGATCGTCACGCGGACGGTGGCAAGCGGCCAGACCGATATCACCGCCACGACAGTGCTCAACAACGGCCAGGACACGCTGCAGGGCTCGCTGCATGTCGTGACCCTCGCTTACTACTACACCGAGCTGCAGATATTCGTCGGAACATGGGATACCGACACGACGTCGATCTCCTCGCTGGTGATCAACACCAACGAAGACTCGGTGCTGCAGGTGATGGGGCGGCGGTCGACCGACGGGGTGTGGGAGCTGGTGAGCGCCGTGTGGGAGATGGACAGTGCTCTGAGCAACGCGGTGACGCCGCCGGGTGAAGCGTCCCACTGGAACGTGTCGCCGGTGGACACAGCCACGGGCTGGATACGGGTGACTATGAACAACGACGCAATCACCCGTCCCGACACGATCCAGGTGCAGTTCACGCCGGGCCCGCCCACAAGTATCGATATCCGTGTGGTGACTCCGGCCAACCAGCGCGTAGCGGGCCAGCCTATCGTGTTCGAGCTGGCCGTGCGCAACGCGGACGGCAAGCTGGTGCAGGGGACCTGGTGTGCCGACCAGGTGCTGCTGACCGACCTGCTCACCGATACGACCGGAAACACACCCGAGCCGATGATCATCGTCGGCAGCGACACCATCCCGATCAGCCAGGCGATTGCCGACCTCTGCTTCCAGAATGGCATGACGACCGTGCAGGGCGTGTTCTACTACGCGCCGTTCGACCGCACGCCGCACCGGGTAACCGTGGCGCTCACGGATGCCCAGCTCGGCGCACCGCTTACCGATGTCACGGGGCCGTTTATCCTGCAGCCCGGTCCGCTGGCGCGTATCGAGATCGTGGATAACAACGGCAACTCGCTTGACGCTATCAGTCTGTTGGCGCCCAACGACGCCGTGGTGATGCTGACCAGGGGCTACGACCAGTGGGGCAACCCGCGCGGTAACGAGTACGCCGACTGGTCGGTACGCCTCGGCTCCACGATCCCGCCGGTGCTCCACGGCGACAGCACGTACCGCGTCTATTACGAGACCGCGGGAGTGCTCGACGATGTGAGTGGGTGGATCAAGGCGGTCGATGCTGCCGGGAGTGTAATCGCCGACTCGCTGTGGGTCGAGATTGTCGGCCCGCCCACCTCGATGCGCTACGCGGAGACCATCGATGCCAACGGCAACGGGTTGCTTGACGGTGTCAAGGTCGTGTTCACCGAGCCGGTTACGCTTCCTGCCACCCGGGGAGGCATTGACTCGCTGCTCGCCTCGCTGAGTATCTCGTACCCCGCTGAAGGCATCTACTGGGACAAGCTCAGTATCGAGTGCGTGTCATGCACGGTGGGCGGAGACAGCACGATGACCGACAGCGTGTTTATCGTGCGCCTCGTCGAGACCAACCCGGACAACATCCCGCAGACTGCGTGGGATCCGTACATCTCACTCACCAACTGGCCGGACATCGAGTCGATTGCCCCCAACACGCAGTCGGCCCGTGACGGGGCAGGACCGGTAATCTGGCAGGTGACCAAGTATGTCAACGATCCCGTCGGCTCGCCGGATCGTATCGAAGTGGTGATGAGCGAGCAGGTGCAGGACCCGAGCGGGAGTTCGCTGGCGACCCAGCTCGAGCACCTGTTCGCGGGAGATTTGTTCAACGTGTACCGTATCGACGCCGCCACGGGGGACACGCTGCTGCTCGACGGGTTCTTCGACAACGGCGGTGAAGGCGTGCAGGTGACACGGGTGACCGGCGACAGCATCATCGAGTTCTCGTTGCCCTCATCCATCGATCTGCTCGATGGCTACCTGCTGAATATCAACTTCGATGTCGTGAGCACCCCTGAGGGGCCGGACACGGTGTGGGCCTTTGTTGACAAGCCGGACATCTCGCAGGGCCCGGTGGAACCGAACGCACCGTTGCCGCACAACCAGAAAGTCGAAGTGCAGCAGGTGGGCAACATCGATCTGAACGTCGGCCCCGTGCCCAACCCGACCCGTCCCGATGCGACCCTGCTGCCGGCGGGCGAGTTCACCGCAGCGCACAACCAGCAGGCCTATGACGAGGTGATATACGGGACGCTGGGTGGTGTGCTCGACACATTCAGCCTGACTGTGCCGGACCTGAGCACGAAGGTGCGACTGTACCGCCGTATCTACGACATGGTGGGCAACCTGGTGCAGAGCACGGTCTGCGAGGACCTGCTGGCAGGGGTGTCGGATGTCGGGGGGAAGACGACGGTGAAGATCGCGCTGTACTGGAACGGCTACAACCAGAGAGGGCTGCCGGTTGCGCCGGGCGTGTACCGCGAGATCATGTACGTCGATTACGAAAGCAAGGCCAACGATGACCAGCGGGCTGTGGTCACGTACGGCATGAAACGGTAGGTGACTGGCACGTGCGCGCGGGGGAGCGACTTCCCCGCGCGTGCCGCTGGCAGGCGGAGCACGGGGTGGGTGAGCGGAACGGGTTCGTGTGCCCCGCGGTTTAAGCGGTTAATCACCGAAGTGGTGAGACCGTTCTGGTTCGTTGGGGAATGGGGCACTATCTATTATATTTGAGCGTTATCAGCCCGCTGCATCGTCGCGGTAGACGCTACATCGGTGAACTACGCAAGGAGCTGTGGCAATGACTTCGCGCACCACACAGACCAGACAGCCAATGCTCACGCACGACTCGGTCCGACACCTGCCTGCGCTGGCATTCGTGCTGGCAGTGTCGGCCGGGATTTCGCCTGCCCTCTCGCAGGAGATCTGCGCTTTCACATGGAACAACGACCCGGCGTGCAGCGTCTCCATCCCCTGCGCCAGTGAAGCGAACTTCGACGGCATCGTTATCGACGTACCACCGAACGTTACGCGTATCGCGCAGGGCGGGCTGAAAGTCTGTCTGGCCGATACGGCCATCAAGACTTCGGCCGACATCGTCTATATCGTTGACTTCTCGCTGAGCATGGCGCCGTGCTACACCAATCCGGGCGACCCCAACCAGCAGCGGGCAAGTGCGGTGCAGGCGGGGTACGAGTTCCAGCGGGACAGCGTACCGGGATCCAGATTCGGCTACCTGGGCTTCTCAGACTATATCGTGACGCTGTCGCGCTACAGCGGCACCTACCGGATCTGTGGGACCAACCCCTACCAGTACCGGGGCTTGGACGGCGACCACTACCTGCAGCCCATCGATGTCGGGACACCTGCGGGGCAGACTGCCGCGCAGAACGCCATCAGCCACATCCAGGCTGACCAGGCGCTCCGCGCCATCTCCGGCACCAACTACTACCGTCCGCTGCGTGAGGCCTTGCACTGGTTCCAGGACTCATCCCTCACGCCGAACCCGGGTCAGGCAATCATCTTCATTACCGACGGCAACCCGAGCGACCCCAACGACCATTTCCCCATCGTCGACTCGCTGGAGATGCTGGGAGTCCCGATCTACGGCATCTACATGGGCAGTTCGGTAGGAATCGCGCTCACAAATATGGTGAACCAGACGGGCGGCTACACTACGCTGGTATCGCCCAGTTCGGTCGACACGCTCGCGGATGTCGTCCGCAGCATCGTTCGGCAGATTAACCAGTTCGCGTTCGACACGCTGTCGGTCATCGGCAACGGGGTGACGTCATCGGGCGTAACGGCTGTCAAGAACCCCGTCGATGGCACGTGGACGATCACGCTGGACTCGATTATCCCGCTCAGCCCTGGTATGAACCCCATCCATTTCTATGCAGAATTTGCAGGGGATACGACGCTGGGCGGACGCATCATCGACTTCACCTTCAACATCAACGTCGGGGGCATTGCCGCCGATGCCGGCTGCTACGACTGTGTGCCCGTGTCAACACTCGAACTGCTGACAACGGCCGGCGCCCCGCTCGACTCTCTCAACGCTTCCAGCAGCGCCTACCGCGTCCGCCTTACCTACTACGGGCAGGACGGGCTCAGTGAGGTGGACGTGCGGGTGACTACCGACAAGGGCGACGTGGAAACTGTCCACATGGACAACCCCACGGCCGGAGCGGGCGGCTCGCTGGTATTCCAGCGTGACGTGTCGTTCGGCATCGTGGATGTGGGCTTCCCCGCGGGGGTCCAGAACGGTGTCACGGAGGCGCTCCCGAGCGACACGGTGCGCGCGGTCTGGCATCACCCAGTTGATTCGCTCGACACCGACTCAGACTTCGCGCCGGTGCTCGCGCCACCCAACCGTGTGGACATCTACAACGCAGTGAACGCACCCAACCCTCCCAGCGTTGCTCCCTACCCTGCCCTGCCCGCGGTGCGCACCTGTACCGCCGGTGTTGCACTCCCGCTGCACGCGAAGGTGTTCCGCAACACCACGTGGCTGGCGGCCTACGAGACCGACCCGACGAAGGCGTCGTTGTTCTCCTGGCAGGTATTCGACAACGGCACGGGGGCTCAGGTCGCCGGCATCCTCTCGAGCACCAGCGGTCCGGGCGTCAACCTGACCCCCACACGCAGCGGCCAGACACTGAACGTGATTGTGACATTCACCGAGAACCCGTCGCAGTTCCGCGACACCATCAGGGTGTTTGTCCAGCCGGGGACTACCCGCCATCTGGTCATCGAAGGCACGCCGGACAGTACGTTCGGTGACAAGCCGATCAACCAGGTAATGCTCGACTCCAGCGACACGACAACCCGCGTATACGCGATCATTCGTGACCAGTACGGCAACTTCGCGGGCTACTCCACCACCACCGTGTGGGCCACCAGTATCCCGTCCGTGTGCACCACGTTCGTCTCGGGGGCTTCGCTCGGTGAAGCAACCATCAGGCGCAGGACCACGGCAGCTTCGCAGACCGGGGTGCGCGCCACCAATCAGCCTTCGGCACTCACCGACACAACCCTGGTGATTGTCGAGAGTGTGTCGTACAACGCCCTCCGCATCGTGGTGTATGCACCGGGCCAACAGGACATCGATACGCTGCGCCAGCGCACCGACCAGGATACGACCCTGTACGCGCTCGGCCAGCGTTCCGACAACGGGCAGTGGGTGCAGGTACCTGTCATGTGGGTGACCGATGGGGTGAGCACGACCCCGGACACCCCCGCGGTAGCGGTCAGCAACTGGAGTTTCCGACCGTCCACGGCGGGCAGCGGCTGGATCCGCGCGGTCCACAGCGGCGGCAGACGTGACTCGGTACGCGCCGTGTTCTCCGACGGCCTCCCTGCCACTATGGAAATCCGCCGTCGGCCGGGCTCCCCCACCGCGCCAGGCAACACCGTATGGACCTCACCACAGACCGTGGTAGCAGGTCAGGTGTGCACCCTCGTTGTCAAGCTGTACGACCACCAGGGCGTGTGGCTGAGTCAGTACGACGTTCCCTCGGCGCCTGTCAACTGGTCGCGCAACGAGATCAGCGGCAACCCGCCCACCGGAACGATGCTGCCCATATCGGGCTATCTCACGGTGTTCATCCCGACTCGCGCCTACAACACGGTGGACATCGTGGCGCAGTTCAACGGAGCCGGCGGACCACTCTCCCGGACTGTCCGGTTCACGGTCAACCCGGATACGAGTGTCGGCCAGCTGCACCTCGTGCTGGAACCCTCGCCGATTCGCACGGTCAGCCCCAACGCCAACAACCCCCTTCCCGATATCACCCTTGGAAGTGCCGATACGGTGGCCTACGCCTATGCCATCCTGCGCGACCGTTTCGCCAACTGGGTGCGTCCGGCCAATCCCGTGGCCTGGCGGAGCACCGACTCGTCGGCCGTCGTTCCACGCGTCGGCGTCGCAACAAACGGCGAGGGTATCCTTGCGAGACGGGCCGACCAGGGCGTCGCCGACATCATCGCCACCTACACTCAGGGCATCACCCTGCGCGACACGGTACGCGTCACACTGGACGATATCACGTACGACTCGCTCCGTGTCGTCAACAGCTACGCGGACCACGACTACGAGCGCGACACGCTGCGTACCGACCAGCAGCGCACCTACTACGTGGTCGGCCAGCGTTCCGACAACGGTCTGTGGGACTTTGTGCCGGTCAACTGGAGTGCCACCCTGGCGACCGGATCGGCTCCTCCGACAACCGCTGTCAACAGCTGGACGTTCACCCCTTCGACCGCCAACCAGAACGGTCTGGTAGTAGTAAACATGCTCGGCACGGTGGGCGATATCTACGACACCGTGCGCGTGCACACCTTGCCCG
>CAZJJT010000227.1:0-981 GCA_964546395.1 uncultured Fibrobacterota bacterium | reverse complement strand
CACTCGCTTGTCCTGTACCATGCGCCGCCGGACACAACGCCGTATCCGGGCCAGGCAACAGTTATCGACGTGACAGCCGGGACCACCCAGCAGTTCGTGGCCAAGATATTCGACCACCACGGCGTACCACTGACCCAGTACAACAACGCATCAAGCCCGGTCACCTGGCGGACTGTGCCAATCCTGCCCGCCACCCCGGTCGCCGACCCGCTGGTGCCCACGACGGGTAACGCCTCGTCGTTCACGCCGAATGACGCGCACCGGACCCTGTACGTGGTCGCCGACTTCGCCGATCTCGGCATCGCTCTTCACGACACGGTGCAGCTCCGCGTGCTGCCCTCACCCAACGGTCGGCACCTGGTCATAGAGGGTACGGACAACTGGAACGTCAGCCCCAACGATGACAATCCGCTGAACTCGGTAACTCTCACGAGCCGCGACACGGTGTTCTACGTGTATGCCATCATCCGTGACGGCCTCGGGAACTACGTTGACTACTCGCGGAGCACCACCTGGAACAGCCTGAACATGGCGGATGCTGTCGACTCTTCGGTGGTGAAAGTGCGCAACGGTATCGCTACGAGCGGCCAGGGAGTGATCCTGCGCGTGGCGGTTGACGCCGGCTCGGCACAGGTTGCCGCGACCGACAACACGACGCCGTCGCTGACCGACACCATCGAGGTGTATGTCAACGATGTCGACTACGATTCGCTCAGGATCGTGGTGTACAACCCGTTTGCGGCCATAGACACACTGCGGATGAGCACCGAAGAGGATACCACGCTGTATGTCGAGGGGCGCCGTTCCGACAACGGGGAGTGGGACAACGCACGTGTCAGCTGGGTCGCGGCAGGGGTCTCCGTTACCACACCTGCGCCCGCAAACAGCGACCACTGGTCGTTCATGCCGGCCGACACCGGACGGGGACGTATCAGGGTGATCTACCTCGACAGTGCGGGAACGCCAATCACCGATGTCATC
>CAZJJT010000226.1:0-7349 GCA_964546395.1 uncultured Fibrobacterota bacterium | reverse complement strand
CGCTTGTTTGCGTTGACCACCGAACAGGGCACGACACTGCGCGGCACGCTTCCGTCATACTGCCCGGTTGCCGTCAAGAATGCGGCGGGGTATTTCGCCGCGGACAACATGGATGTGCTGGATCTGTTTGTCGGCATGGAGGGCACGCTTGGCGTGGTAAGCGAGGTGGAGTTCCGGCTGCTCCCGCGCCCATCGGCGATATGGGGGCTGGTTGCGTTCATGCCCTCGCAGCAGAGCGCCGTGCGCCTGGTGCAGGTGCTGCGGGGCGAGGAGGTCCCGGGGGCTGCGGCGGTTGAGACCAGGCCGGTGGCGCTGGAGTGGTTCAACCGTGACGCCCTGGGGATGCTGGCGGAGCAGCGCACGGTGAACGCCGCGTTTGCCGAGCTGCCGGAGATTCCCCCGGAAGGGCATACGGCGGTGTACGTTGAGTATCACGGTGATGACGAGGATGCGGTGATGGAGGCCCTGGGCGCGGCGAGTGAGGCGGTGACGGCGCTGGGGGGAAGTGAGGATGCGACCTGGGTGGCGAGCGATGAGCGGGAGATGGCGCGACTGAAGGCGTTTCGGCATGCGGTGCCGGAAGCTGTGAACCTGACAATTGACCAGCGCCGCCGGGTCGAGCCCGGGTTGACCAAGCTGGGGACCGACATGTCGGTGCCGGATGAGCGGCTGGAGGAGGTACTCGCGATGTACGACCGCGGGCTGGCCGAGGCCGGGCTCGAGTCGGTGATATTCGGCCATGTCGGGAACAACCATGTGCATGTGAATATCCTGCCGCGGTCGCAGGAGGAGTATGCGGCGGGCAGGAAGCTGTACCTGTCATGGGCCGAGCGGGTGGTGGCGATGGGCGGGAGTGTGTCGGCCGAGCACGGAATTGGGAAGCTGAAGGTGGATTTTCTGCGGCTGATGTACGGGGACAAGGGGATCGAGGAGATGCGGGCGGTGCGCAGGGTGTTTGATCCGAACGAGGTGATGGGGAAGGGGAATCTCTATGCGTGATTACGGGAAGGGTGAGGCAGGCTTGTGAACGCGATGCAACTCACGGCGTTGCGGGAGATGGAACTCCGCGAGGTGCCAACGCCGACGATAGTACGGCCGACCGAGGTGTTGATCCGCATGGACGCGGTGGGGGTGTGCGGCTCTGACGTCCACTACTACGAGACCGGGCGGATCGGAAGCCAGGTGGTGGGGTATCCATTCACGGTGGGTCATGAGGGTGCGGGGACCGTCGCGGAGATCGGCAGCGACGTGACACGTGTCAAGCCGGGGCAGCGGGTCGCGGTGGAACCGGCGATGTCGTGCTGGGAGTGCGACCAGTGCCGGGCCGGGCGACACCATACGTGCCGAAACCTGAGATTCCTCGGGTGTCCCGGTCAGGCGGAGGGGTGTCTGTCGGACGTGATCGTGATGCCGCAGGAGTGCTGCTACCCTATCCCGGACACGATGAGTTCGGCGCAGGCGGCGATGAGCGAGCCGCTTTCGATCGGGGTGTACGCGGTCAGACAGTCGGTGCCGATGAACGGGGCGCGGATCGGGATACTCGGGGCCGGGCCGATTGGGCTGAGCGTGCTGCTGGCGGCGCGCGACAAGGGGGTGGGGGCGGCGCTGGTGACCGACAAGATTGACGGGCGGTTGCGC
Source organism: uncultured Fibrobacterota bacterium (assembly GCA_964546395.1). Classification (GTDB taxonomy): domain Bacteria; phylum Fibrobacterota; class Chitinivibrionia; order Chitinivibrionales; family CAZJJT01; genus CAZJJT01. Next base: position 5,711 of record CAZJJT010000226.1, on the reverse strand, counting down.
GTGGCACAGGCGCTCGGCGCGACGTGGACGGGCAGTGCTGACAGCGCGGATGTGAGTGCCAGGATGCTGGCAGAAGAGCCGCAGGGGCTGGATGCCGTGTTCGAGTGTTGCGGGGAGCAGGAAGCCGCCGACCAGGCGCTCGAGCTGCTGAAGCCGGGTGGCACGCTGATGTACGTGGGGATTCCGCGTGTCGACCGCATATCGTTCAGCATGGACCTGATGCGGCGACGGGAGATCCGGGTGCAGAACGTGCGCAGGCAGGTGGACTGCGTGCAGGCTGCGCTGGACATGATTGCGCGCGGCGCGGTAGATGTCAATCCGATGGTAACCCACCGCTTCGCGTTCGAGCGCACGAAGGATGCATTCGACCTCGTTGCCGGCTACGAGGACGGGGTTGTCAAAGCGATGATAGAATGGAGCTGAGAGCGTGGGAAGGCAACTGAAGCTGACGCTGGGGTTGAAGACCGATCCGATCGAGTACCGCTACAGCTACGAATGGCTGTTCCGGCTGATGAAGCAGGAGGGCGTGAGGCACGCCCAGATCGGCTCGTTTTTCGAATACTACCAGCTTGCGCCGAGCTGGTGCACCGACCTTCGGAGGGCGGCGCGGCGCTACGGCGTGCGCATCTCGAGCACGTTCACGGCGCACCGCGAACTGGGCGGATGGTTTATGAGTGATTCGCGCTGGGAAGCGGTTGCCCGCAGAAACCTTCGACGGGCGATCGACAACGGGGCGCTGCTCGGGGTGCGGTCGGTGGGCCACAACCCGGGCGCGGTGCTGCGCGATCGCATGGACACCAAGGAGTCGGGCGTCGCCTGCTACGTGCGCAATATGAAGACGATGATGCGGTACGCGAAAAAGAGGGGGGTGGCGTGCCTGGCGATCGAGCCGATGTCGTGCCTGGCGGAACCGCCTACGCTGCCGCAGGAGATCGCCGACATGATGGGGGAGTTGCTTGCGTACCACCGCGCCAACCGCTCTTCCACGAGCATGGTAGGCTGCTGTACGGATGTGAGCCACGGGTACGCCGAGCGCGCCGCGCGTGTGGTGTTCGACAATATGCAGCTTCTCCGCGCCGCTCTTCCGTACACGACCGAGATACACCTGAAGAACACCGACAGTATCTTCAACTCGACCTTCGGGTTCACGGCGGCCGAGCGTGCGCGCGGGATTGTGGAGGTGGGGCGGGTGCGTGAGCTTCTCCTCGAGAACGCGGGTGATGTGCCGGTGGGAGAGATGGTGGGATACCTGGAGATTGGCGGGCCGAAGACGGGGCGTGACTACTCGGACTGTCATCTCGAGGAGCAGCTTCGGGAAAGCCTGCGGTGGTGCAGAAAGGAGTTTGAGACACGATGAAGGCGGCGGTGCTGCACCGCGTAGGCGATCTGCGCATCGAGGAACGGACTGCGCCCGTTGCGGGCGCAGCTGAGACAGTGGTGAAGGTGGCTGCGTGCGGGGTGTGCAGTTCGGATGTGCACCGGATCATGCGGGACGGGACCTATTCGTTTCCACTGATTCCGGGCCATGAGTACTCGGCGCACGACGAGCGCGGAAGGCTCGTGGCGGTGTACCCCTTGAAACCGTGCTACGCGTGCGAGCAGTGCGCGGCGAAGCGGTACCAGTGCTGTACGAACTACGACTACACGGGGAGCCGCTGTGACGGCGGGTTCGCCGAGTACGTGACGGTGCCGGAAGCGAACCTGGTGCCGGTGCCGGAAGGGGTGAGTGCGGCGGAGGCGGCGATGACGGAACCGGCCGCCGTGGGGATGCACGCGATGCGGGTGGCAGGCATGGAAGCAGGGGACACGGTGGTGGTGATTGGGTGTGGCACGATTGGGCTGATTGCGGCGCAGGTTGCGCGGGCGCTGGGAGCCGGCCGCGTGGTGCCGGTGGATATCGCGGAGGAGCGCCTGGCCGTGGCGCGGTCGCTGGGGTTCGCGGAGACCGCGAACTCGCGGGATGATCTGGCGAAGACACTGGGAGCGGTGGGTGACGTGGTGGTGGAGATGGTGGGGTTGAGCGCGACGTACAACCTGGCGATCGATCTTACGAAGGCGGGTGGGGTGAGCGTGTTCACCGGCAATATCGCCCATGATCTTACGGTGCCGCGGAGCCGTGTTTCCACGATTCTTCGCAAGGAGCTGACGATCAGGGGGACGTGGAACTCCACGGCGCTTGGTGACGGGGCCACGGACTGGCAGGAGATCATGCGGCTGCAGGCGGAAGGCACGGTTGACCTGAAGCCGCTGATTACGCACCGGATCACTCTCGAGCAGCTTCCGGAGACGGTGAAGCGGATGGCCTCGGGGACGGAAGTGTTTGGGAAGGTGATGGTGGAGATGTGAACAGCAAGGGAGAGCCATGAAAGCAGCGGTGCTGGAGGGCATTGACAAGCTGGTGCTGAAGGATGTGCCGACGCCGAAGGCGGGGCCGGGCGAGATGGTGGTGAAAGTGAAGGCGTGTGCGGTGTGCGGCTCGGATATCCGTATCTACCACCACGGCAACTCGCGCGTGACATTCCCCCAGATTGTGGGCCACGAGGTGAGCGGTGTGGTGCATGAAGTGGGGGAGGGAGTCGTCACGTTCGCGAAGGGTGACCGGGTGTGCCTTGCCGCGGATGTGCCGTGCGGGACCTGCCGGTGGTGCGCGATCGGGCTGGGCAACAACTGCCGTGAGAACTACGCGATTGGCTACCAGTTTGACGGTGGGTTCGCGGAGTACATGCTGGTGAACAAGACGACCGTCGATTTCGGGCCGGTGGCGAAGGTCCCCGAGGCGATGGATTTCGAGGAGGCGGCCATAGCCGAACCGGTCGCCTGTGCGGTAAACGGACTGGAGATCTGCGGCATGTCGGCGGGGAAGAGCGTGGTGATTATCGGGCTCGGGCCCATCGGCTGCCTGATGATTCCGCTGGCGCGGCACATGGGGGCCACGAAGGTGATTGCGATCCAGCGCAGCGCGGCGCGCATGGAGATGGCGAAGGAGTTCGGGGCCGACGTGTACATCGCCTCGGAGAGTGAGGATGTGGTGGCGCGGTGTCGCGAAGAGACCGGCGGTGAGGGACCCGATGTCGTGGTGACCACCTGCGGGTCGGTGGAAGCGCACGAGCAGGCGATCGAGATGGTGGCACACCGGGGGTGGGTGAACCTGTTCGGCGGGCTTGGCGCCGGGGCACGCAACCTGAGCGTGCCGAGCAACACGATTCACTACAAGGAGTGCTACGTCACGGGGTCGCACGGCAGCACGCCGCGGCACCACCGGATCGCCATCGACATGATTGCGGCAGGGTACATACCGGCAAAGAAGGTGGTGACGCACCGCTTTGCGCTTGACAAGATACAGGATGCGTTTGACACGGTTGAGGGCCGGGGGGCCATGAAAGTGATGGTGACGCCATGAGCACGCGCACACTCGAGATTGCGCCGAGCATCATCTGCGCCGACTGGAGCAACCTGCAGGGGCATCTGAAGGAACTCGAGGGGCTCAAGATTGACTGGATCCACTTCGACGTGATGGACGGGCACTTCGTGCCGAATATCACGTTCGGCCCGGAGATCCAGGCGAAGATCCACGGCATGACGACAATCCCGATCGACACGCACCTGATGATCGAGGAACCCGACCGGTATATCGAGGGGTTTGTGAAGGCGGGGAGTCGCATGATATCGGTGCACCCCGAGACGCTTCATCACCTGGATCGCACGCTGCGCCTGATTGCCTCGTTTGACGTTGTTCCGGCGGTGGCGATAAACCCGGCCACCCCGCTGAGCGCAATCGAGTACGTGCTGGATATCGTGGGGATGGTGCTGGTGATGACGGTGAACCCGGGGTTTGCGGGACAGAAACTGGTGCCGTACACGATAGAGAAGATAGCGCAGTTGGAGACCATGATAGCGGCCCGTGGCCTTGATATCGATATCCAGGTGGACGGCAACGTCAGTTTCGAGAATGTCCCGAAGATGGTGGCGGCTGGTGCCAACAACCTCGTGGCCGGGACTTCAAGCCTGTACGCGAAGGGGATGAGCCTGAGCGAGGCACACCGCACGCTTCTCGAGGCGGCAGGAGGGTAAGCGTTCCGATGCCCCGTATCCTGGTCGTCGGCAGTGTCAACATGGACCTGGTGCTGGAGTTGGGGCGGGTGCCGGCCCCCGGTGAGAACCTCATAGGGACACGCTACTCCTACGTTCCCGGCGGTAAGGGCGCCAACCAGGCCGTGGCGGCGGCCCGTATCGGGGCGGAGGTGACATTTGTGGCGCGGGTGGGCAGTGATGCGCACGGGGAGCGGTTGCGGGAGAGTCTTGAGCGCGAGGGGATCGATACCAGCCAGGTAGGGTGCGCACCGGGGGCCCCAAGCGGCCTGGCGGTCATCATGGTTGAGAAGAGCGGCCAGAACCGGATCATCGTGTACCCCGGCGCAAACATGACACTTGACGAGTCGTGCGTGGTGGCCGCGTTCGGGGCGGAGTACGATGCGGTGATGCTGCAGCTGGAGGTGCCGGATGCAGTGGTGGCTGCCGCGTACCGGGGAGCGCGGGAACGTCGTGTTCCGGTGGTACTGGATGCTGGTCCGGCGCGGCAGTTCGACCTCTCGCTCGTACGCGGCATCGATATCCTCTCGCCGAACCAGAGCGAAACAAGCGTGCTCACCGGCATGCCGTGTGACACGGTGGAGCAGGCGCGTGCGGCTGCCGTGAAACTCGCAGAGCTGAGCGGCGCCAGGCATGTAGTGATCAAGATGGGTGCACAGGGCGCGCTGGCGCACAGTGGTGGGGCGGGCGTTCACGTGCCACCGTTCGCGGTGGATGCGGTTGATCCGACCGCTGCTGGTGATGCGTTCACGGCCGCGACCGTGGTGAGATGGCTGGAGACGGGCGTGCTGGTCGAATCGGTGCGGTTCGGTAATGCCGCTGGCGCTCTTGCAGCTTCGATCCTCGGCGCGCAGCCTTCACTTCCGTCCCGCAAGGCAGCCGAGGCGCTGCTGTAGAGCCGCGCTCACTCGTTTCGACCCGAGCGGATTTATACTCTGTCCATGCAGTCGCTTCGTGAACTCTATCGCATCGGCCCCGGGCCCTCGAGCAGCCACACCATGGGGCCGCGGTTTGCGGCCGAGCGGTTCCTGGCGAGGTGCCCGGAAGCGGGTTCGTACCGTGTGACGCTGTACGGTAGTATCGCCGCCACCGGCAAGGGGCATCTGACCGACCGCGTGCTGGTCGATGCGTTTGGGAACCGTACGCTGGAACTGGTCTGGCGGGCCTCCGAGCAACTCCCCATGCACCCCAACGGCATGCTGTTCGAGGCGTTCGGCGGCGACGGGACGGTCGTGGACTCGTGGCGCGCGTACAGCGTAGGGGGTGGCGCGATCCGCGAAGAGGGTGAGGGGGAGCCCTCACCGCTCTACCCGCACCGCGGGTTGAGCGAGGTCCTTGCGGCGTGCGAGCAGAGCGGACAGGCATTCTGGGAGTACGTGGTGGCCACCGAGGGGGAGGGGATTACCGGGTTTCTTGCCGAAGTGTGGCAGGCCATGCAGCGGAGCGTCGCACGGGGTCTTGAAGCGGAAGGGGTGCTGCCGGGAGGTCTTGGGCTGGCCCGCAAGGCATGGGCGATGCACCGCAAGGCGGAAAACGCGGGTGCGGTGTCGGCGCGGACCGGGTTCGTGAGCGCGTACGCGCTGGCGGTTTCGGAGGAGAACGCAGCCGGCGGCGTGGTGGTG
>CAZJJT010000225.1:0-7353 GCA_964546395.1 uncultured Fibrobacterota bacterium | reverse complement strand
TCGGCGAGATTGCCACGCGCGTGGAAGGCGCCGACGCGGCGGCATCGGAGATCGCACGTAACGTCGAGCAGACCGCTGCCGGGCTCTCCGAGGTGGCACGCAATATCCGCGGTGTCGATACGGGGGTGGCCGAGACCACCGAGGGTGTGGCCAAGCTCACGGGCCGGGCGCGCGCGCTCGACTTGGTGTCGGAGCAGCTGAGGACTATCATGGGCCAGTTCAAGGTATAGCAGCACCGAAAGGGACCCCCGGTGAGTCTTCGCACGTTCATCATCGATGACAGCGCCTTCTACCGCCTGCTGCTCTCGCAGGCGCTCGAGGAGGTGGCGGGGGTGAGTGTTGTCGGCGCCGCAGGGAACTGCGAAGAAGCAGTGAGAGGGTTCGCACGCGTGAAACCCGACCTGGTGCTGTGCGACGTGCACATGCCGGGAACGGACGGCGTCCAAACGTTGCTCACTATCAAGAAGCTGCTCCCCGACATCATGGTGGTGATGATGAGTGGGACGAGCAGTCGCACTGCCGAGATAACGGTCAGGGCGCTGCAGGCCGGCGCGCTTGATTTCATCCCGAAGCCCAGCCTGGCCAACGATGAGCAGAACATGACTCGGCTGCGCTCGGAGTTGTCGGCCATCGTGCGGCTTGCCACCATATCGCGCAACGCGCGCGAAGCAATCCGCAAGGCCTCGCAGGTCACGTCGCGCCCGCACGAACTGACGCCGATCACCTCCACGGTACGCGTGCCGGCGGGCGGAACGTACTGTGCCATGGTGGTGGGCGCCTCCACCGGCGGCCCGGAGGCGCTGGCAACATTCCTTCCCGGGCTCCCGGCTGATTGTCCCCTGCCGGTGTTTCTCGCGCAGCACATGCCGGCCCATTTCACTGCTCCCCTTGCCGCCAGTCTCGACCGGCGCTGCAGCCTGCCGGTGGTGGAAGCGCGGGACGGGCAGGAGGCGGTGGCCGGGACCGTATACGTGGCGCCCGGCGGACACGACATGGGACTGGTACGCCGGGGTGGAGCGGTAGTGACGCTTGTCAAGACCGCCGACCCGCTGCTCAACTGCCATCCCAATGTCAACGTGCTGTTCCGCTCGGCCGCCGAGGCCTACGACGGGGGATGCGTGCTGGCAGTGGTAATGACCGGGATGGGCGACGACGGGCTGGAAGGGGTGCGCGCGCTCAAGCAGCGCGGGTGCCACTGTATCGTGCAGTCGGCCGCCACCTGCGTGGTTTACGGCATGCCGCGGGCAGTATCGGACGCGGGACTGGCTGACATGGTGCTGCCGCTCGAGGACCTGGCTCTCGATATCGGTGCCCGGGTGAAACTGGCCGGGGCCATGCACCGATGAGCTCCGGCAGCGCGGTGCCCGATGCCTCTCGACGCCGCCCCCCGCCCATCGCCCGTGATGAGTTCGCGCTCATCCGCTCGTACATCGAAGAGGCATGCGGGATCCTGCTTCCGGAAGACAAATCGTACCTGGTGCAGACACGTCTCACGGAGTTGCTCGGCGAGCAGGGTTGCCACACGTTCTACGAGTTGTATCGCACGGCACGCAACGACCCGAGCAACGCGCTGCGCGACAAGATTGTCGATGCGATCACGACGCGCGAGACGTTGTGGTTCAGAGACGAGAGCCCGTTTGCGGTACTTGAGGAGGTGGTACTGAAGGAGGTAACGGCCCAGTACCGTGCCGGTCGACGTTCCCGCGTGCGCGTGTGGTGTGCGGGGTGCGCCACCGGCCAGGAGCCCTACTCGGTCGCCATCACCGTTCTGGAGCACTGCCGCAGCAGCGGCACGTTCGCGCCCGCACAGTGCGAGGTACTTGCCACCGATATCTCCGCCTCTGCGCTGTACGTCGCCCGCACCGCACGCTACGGCGCTGTAGACATGGACCGCGGTCTCCCCGCCCGACTGCGCGAGCGGTACTTCACGCGCAGCGGCAACGTGTGGACGGTGCGCGACGAAGTGCGCAACATGGTGAGCTTCGGCCGCCAGAACCTTCAGGACCCATTCCAGAGCAGGGGGCCGTTCGACATGGTGTTCTGCCGCAATGTCCTGATCTATTTTGGCGACAGCCTGAAGCGAGAGGTGATCGGGCGAGTCCGCGCGGTGCTGCGCGACACCGGCGTACTGGTGCTCGGGTCGGCCGAAGGGCTGAGCAGGCATACGGAGCGGTTCAGGATGGAGCGGCTGGGCGCAGGGATGTTCTACCGTCCGTGCTGAAAGGGAGGATCGGTGCGCGTTCTTTCCGTTGACGACTCGAAGCTGATCCGCATGTTCGTGCGCAGCGCGGCCGAAGTGCTCGGCTATGAGTTCTTCGAAGCTGACGGCGGGACGCAGGCGCTGAAGGTACTCGACGAGCAGCAGGGCGATATCGATCTGATTCTGCTCGATTGGCACATGCCGGAGATAAGCGGGCTGGAGCTTCTGAAGCAACTCAAAAGCGACACGCGCTACAGCCATATCCCGGTAACAATGGTAACCACTGAGGTCGAGCGAACAAGCGTCATACAGGCGGTGGAGGCGGGGGCGAAGAATTACCTGATGAAACCGTTCACGCAGGATAAGCTGGTCGCGAAGATTCTGGAAAGCCTCGGACTGGCGCAGTAGCAGATACCCGAACAATGCGCGCATGTTGTCCCCTTGCATACCGGAATCGCATGGAGTAGTTTGTTCTCGGTAGGGGTGATGCGCCCATCCCTGCCATATGGTGGTTGTGTGTGTTGTGATGGGGAGTTCCGGCCGCAAGGCTGGAGCCGGAAAGGGCAGACGCCAGTCTGCCCTTTGCCGTTTCCGCGGGTGTTGGATCCGACCCCGGTGGCACTTCCTCGTTGCTTCCGGTATACATAAGCAACACAATATCAGCATGTTAAACTAGTTTAACATGCTGATCTTTTCTGAGCAGTCACTGCCTCCATTTCCTATATTGGTCAGTATGCAGCACGTTCAGGGAGTGCCCCCTGGACGAGGAGTGAAGGCAGTCCCCCATGCTCAGCCGTATGCACAGCCTGGTCATCTGTGCCGGTGCGTTCCTGTTGCGCTCTGTCACCCCGGCAGTCGCGCAGGACATATCCGCGAGCGGCATGGTGGTGGACGAGCGAGGGGCTGCCCTCGCGGGGTGCAGCGTGCGCCTGAGCAGCACGGGCCTCTTCGCACGCACCGACTCAGGCGGGCACTTTGTGCTCAGCGGCCCCGCCGTATCCCGGGTTTCGTCTGTCGCGACCGCCAGCCCCGGACAGCCTCCGGCGTTCCTCAACGGGCAGAACCTCGTATTCCGAGTTGAGCAGGAACAGGCGCGGGTCAAGATAGACGTCTATACGGTTCTGGGTCACCACGTCGCGAACGTGGCGGAAGAGCAGATGGACCGAGGAGTGCACTCAGTCGATCCGCTCGCAGGCATTTCCGACAACCTGGCGACTTCGGTGTACCTTGTGCGCCTGCAGGTAGGCGAGCAGGCGCAGATTCTCCGCACACCCAAGGTCGAACGTCAGCAGTTGGGTCGTGGCGAGACGCAGGGCAGCAATTCGGGGGGACCTTCGCAGAAGCGTATCGCAGTACTGGCGGTGGACACCCTGGTAGTCTCACTCGAAGGTCACACGACGCTGCGCAAGGTGTTGCGCACGTATGCCGATATCCCCGACACAGTCGTGCTGTCACGCCGTCGTGCCCTGGAGTGCGGGCCGGAGCGGCCGATACGGTGCCCGGATGGCGGTTGCGCGGAGCGACTCGACAGTTGCGCGATGCCGGCGTGTAGCGGTTCAGCGCCGGTGCGTTGTCCCGCGGGTGGGTGTGCGGAGTCTTACGCCCGTTGTGCACTCAGCATGTGTCCGAGCGTCGCACCGGTGCGATGCAGCAACGGCACCTGCGTGGCGAACCCCGCGGACTGTGCAGCCGATTCGTGTCCCCGGGAGCGGCCGGTGCGATGCGGTGACGGTTCGTGTGCTGCAGCACCGGAGAGCTGCGCCGTGCGTCTGTGCCCCGGCGGTGCGGTGATGTGTCCGGACGGTTCGTGCGCGTCGGCTTTCGGCAACTGCAGGGACACGCCCTGCCCGGAGGACGCGCCGGTACGGTGCAGTGACGGGTCCTGCGCGACTGCTGCCGAGTATTGCGCGCGGGTCGTGTGCCCTGAGGGAACGGTGCGGTGTCCGGACGGGCCATGCGTGACCAGCCTCGCCGAATGTCGCACCTCCCCCTGCCCTTCCGGGCGTCTCGTCCGCTGTGCCGATGGCAGCTGCGCAGCACACGTGGAGGAGTGTCCCGTTGCATCGTGTCCACCGCAGCGACCATACCTGTGCCCCGACGGGGTCTGCAGAGATTCGCAGGAGCACTGCGTGCCGGTGCGTTGCACACCGGGCAGGGAGGTACAGTGTCCGGACGGTTCCTGCGCAGAGGAGCGTGATGCCTGCGGCGAGACTGTCTGCCCGGCAGGGATGGTGTGGTGTGCAAACGGCTCATGTGTCGCCTCGCAGGACCAGTGCCGCCAGGTGCCCTGTCCTATCGAGAGACCGGTCAGGTGCCTCAACGGCGCCTGCGCACCGGACCACCGTTCGTGTCCCTCGTTGACGTGCCCGGAGAACACACCCATTCTGTGCGCGGACGGTTCCTGCGTGGAACGGCTGGAGCACTGCCGTTCACAGTCATGTCCACCCAATCACCACGTGCGTTGCCCTGACGGTTCGTGCGCGGAGGATCGCGAGGACTGTGCTCGCTACGTGTGTGGGTCCGAGCAGGTGCGCTGTCCTGACGGGAGCTGTGCGGAGTCACTCGAACGCTGCTTCGCGGAGCCCTGTGCCGTGGAGACGCCGTTCCGCTGCCCCGATGGCAGCTGCGGTATCGACGAGTTGTCGTGCCGGGCGGCCGAGGTCTGCCCGCAGGATCTTCCCGTGCGCTGTCCCGACGGCAGCTGCCGCAGGACCCAGTCGGAGTGCCCGTACGAGCCCTGCACGGACGGGCGTCCGGTACGGTGCCTCGACGGGTCGTGCGCGGCGAGTGACGACCACTGCCCCGTGTACACCTGCCCCCCCCACCTTCCCGTGCGCTGTGCCTGCGGCATGTGTGTCGCCCACCCCGCGGAATGCCCCAGCCGTGTCTGCCCGGTGGAGCGGCCGGTGAGATGCCCCGACGGTTCCTGTGCGCAGTCGCGCGAGCAGTGCCTGTCGTATCGTTGTCCGGCGGGGCTGCCGGTGAAATGCCTGGACGGGTCGTGTGTGGCGAGCGTGAGCGACTGTCCCCCGCCGCCGGCGTGCGCACGCGGCAGCGTGCGGTGTGCGGACGGTTCGTGTGCGCGTGAAGCCGAGTTGTGCGCACGCAACGTGTGTCCGGAGCGTTTCCCCGTGCGGTGCAGTGACGGGCGTTGTGTCGAGCGAGTGGAACGGTGCGGCCCGCCGACCGACAGCGGTCCGGTGATCGGCTGCCCGGCGGCCCGGCCGGTGCGGTGTCCGGACGGCTCGTGCGTCGAGGGGATTGGTGCGTGCTCCACGCCGCCGCCGTGTCGCACGGGCATGGTGCGATGTGCGGACGGGACGTGCGCGGGGCAACCGGAGCTGTGCCCGGTGAGCCGCTGCCCGGCATCCCGTCCGATACGGTGTGCGGACGGCAGGTGCGTGCGGTCACCACGGGACTGCGCGGTACTGCCGCCATGTTCGGGGAGCATGCCCGAGCCGTGTGAAGACGGGACGTGCGCGGCGGACCTGACGGAGTGCAGCCAGTTGCGGTGCCCCGAGGCCCTGCCAGTGCGCTGTCCGGACGGTTCCTGCGCCGCGGACATCCGTGACTGTGCCACCCCCGCGTGCGCGGCGCCGCAAGCCGTGCGCTGTGCCGACGGGTCCTGCGCGACAGACTCGCTGTCATGCCCGCAGTACGCCTGCCCACCCGAGCAGCCGGTGCTGTGCAACGGCGGCGTGTGCGTGGAGCGCGGCACCCCCTGCCGCTAGGTATCATCGCACACCGCGGAACCTGCACGGCGAGCGTCCCACCACTCTGCGGAACACGTGTGAGAAGTAGAGGGGGTCCTGGAAGCCGACTTCGGCCGCCACCCGTTTCACGGGCAGGTCGCTGCTGAGGAGCAGTTCCTGGGCGCGGGTAACGCGCAGGCGTTCGACGAACCGCATGGGCGTGGTGCCGGTGTGCTCGCGGAACAGGTGCGCGAACCGCGACGGAGACAGGGCGCACTCGCGCGCGAGTAGGTCGACGCTGAGCGGCTGGTGCAGGTTGGCGCGCACCCACCCCATCAGGCGCGACACGCGAGAGTCAAGCGGTCCCGCTGTCCCCCTGCCGCATGCCGAGTAGCCCAGCAGAATGACCTCTTCCAGCGCATTCATCGCGAACGCGTCGCGGTGCATCGCCGTGCTCCGGTAGCAGGCAACCATCTCGCGCATGCGGTGCACAGCGCGGCGCCACATGCGCGCGTCACGTATGGTGACACGACGCGCTCCCATTCCCGACTCCGGCCACGCAATCCACGGCTCCCACGCCGCGCGCGGGATGAACGTCGCCCAGAGATGCACCCACCGTCCGCGCGCCTCTGCCCGACCGTAGTCGTGGACCACCCCCGCCGGGAACAGCATCAGATCGCCGGGGCCTACCACCACGCGACGCTCGCCGCGCCCGATCTCTCCTCTGCCGGCAACCGTGCAGTGCAGTACCCAGGCCTCCATGCCGCCGGGCCGGAAGATGCGCTGCTCGGCCCGTTCGGCCATGAGTGTCTCACCGGCGAGGAAATGCCAGAAGCGTTCACGAGGCAGTTGCGTCATAGCAGTTTTTCACATATACTGAGCAGCATTCGACGTGGCGACTTGCACGGTACATACGTACTTTGGTCACATGACAACTGACAGGGCCAGAAGACTGCGACAGAATAATACATGCGGGACATGCAGGAAGGAGTGACAGGATGAACGTACGACGCGAGCCGTGCTGCCCCAAGGCACCGGTCATGCTCCACGGGGGGGACTACAACCCCGAGCAGTGGGTGGAGTACCCGGGCATCTGGGAGGAAGACATGCGGTTGATGACACTCTCGCACTGCAACGCGATGAGTGTGGGGATATTCTCGTGGGTCGCGCTGGAGCCCGAGGAGGGCCGTTACGCGTTTGGCTGGCTCGACCGGGTGATGGACATGGTGGCGAAGAACAAGGGCTACGTGGTGCTGGCTACGCCGAGCGGGGCACGCCCTGCGTGGCTGTCGCAGAAGTATCCGGAAGTGCTCCGGGTGCAGGCCAACCAGCAGCGTATCCGCCATGGGGGCCGCCACAACCACTGCTACACCTCGCCGGTGTACCGCAGGAAGGTGTCCGCTATCAACCGGAAACTTGCTGAACGCTACCGCACCCACCCCGCGCTTATTCTCTGGCATC
>CAZJJT010000224.1:0-7368 GCA_964546395.1 uncultured Fibrobacterota bacterium | reverse complement strand
GTGGAGATACTGGGGTTCCAGGGGCACTTTGACAGCTACACCGAGCCGGGAGTCCTGTGGGGCGTGCTCGACGAGTTCGCGGCGTTCGGCAGGCCGATGCGTGTGACTGAACTCGACGTCAATGTCAACAACGAGCAGGTCCAGGCAGCGATGCTCTACGACCTGCTTCTGGCATTCTACGCGCACCCGGACATGGTGGGGGTGACACTGTGGGGGTTCTGGGAAGGCAACATGTGGAACGATCGGCGCGGACTGGTGCGGCGTGACTGGACGCACAAGCCGAGCTACGATGTGTGGCGGGACCTGATATACAGCGAGTGGTGGACCCCGCCGCAGGCGCTCACCACAACCGGCGCTGGAACCGCGGTCTATGCCGGGTACCGCGGGAGCTACGACGTGCGGGTGGTGTATGGGGGGGCAGATACCACTGTGACGGTGCTGTTTGACCGCGGTGCCGACTCGCTGGTGGTGCAGCTGCCGCTGACAGCGCAAACTCCTTCGGTGCGGGCAGCGGGACGGGCAGCGCCGGTGTCCACGGTACTGCGAGGGGCGGGCGGCGAGGTGCTTGCGAAGGTGCACGCTCCGTGCACCGCCGTGGTGACCGTGCTGACTCCCACGGGGCGGGTTGTGCTGCGCGAGCCGCTCCTTGGCAGGCGTTCGGTGGTGGTTGCCGGTGCAGCTGCCGGTGTTGCGCTCGTGCGCGTTCAGGCGCCTCACTCGCAGGCGATCATGACCGTGGTGCAGGTGCCGTAGGCGCCAGCCTGGTCAGTCGCCACTGCACGAATACCTCGACAGCCGGTGACACCTCCTTGCGGTGGACCGGCAGGGCGAGGTAGTCCTCGTAGAGACGCCGGGCGCGGGCCGGGTCGCCGTGCTGCTCAGCGCGCAGGGCGGCGGCAAGCGCGAACCGGCCCTCGGCCCGCTCACGGCAGGGCTGTGCAAAGAACGTGGTACTGTCAATCATCCCGAGGATGAGTGCTGCATCGTGCCACAGACGCTGCGCATGCAGGTGTCTGCGGGTCGAAGCGTACGTGCTGCAGGCCGCGGCAAGTGCTCCCGGCTGTCCCTCTATCTCGCGCAGGAATGGGACCATCTGCCAGTGCGCAAACTCCACTTCCCGTGCGTTCATGGCAACCGGCAGTGCATGTGCCTGGGCAAACATGCTGTCCACGGGGCCATGCGATTCTGCATATCTGCGCATCCCCACGTAGTAGGCGACCTCCACGGGCATCTCGCGGCCCGCAAAGTGGCTGGCCAGTTCGGTGTCGCGATGGAGGTACATGAGTGCTCGAACGTACTCGGTCTGCTGGTCCGCATAGTCGGTGATGATTCGCCCGAACTGCCCGCTTTCGAGAAGCGCCATGGCGCACATGTCGCGGAGGTCGGCATAGTCACGCAGGACTTTGTCGGTGCGGTCGAGGCGCATGAGCGCGAGTGCCGCGGTGCCACGGTTGGCGCCGTAGCGCGCAAGCGATTCCTGCGGCCGTCCGAGTGTCAACAGAGCAGCACCGCAAAGGTTGGTCTGGTCAGGGTAGTCGCGCAGGACATCCTCATAGCGCCCCATCTCGTAGTAGGCTCGAGTACAGAACGAACGCAGCCCGGGGTAGCTGAGCAGCACCTGGTCGGGCCTGCCGACGCGCAGCAACGCCTCGGCCGCGACATGGCGTATCTCACCGTAATCGCGCACGACCTCATCCCATCGACCCAACTGGCTCAGCGCATGGGCGCACTGCACACGCTGGTTCGGGAACTTCTTCAGTACCTCCTCGTACCTGCCAAGATACCGCAGGCCCTCTGCCGCAACGCCGTGGTGCTGAGTGAGATCGGGGAACAGGTGCTGCTGAACCTGCAGCGAGCGGGCCACCGCGGCGGTACGGCAGGAGCGTATCTGCTCCATGAGTGCGGCAGCCCATATGTCGGTCATGCGGCTGCGCGTGATCTCGTCCGATTCTGCCCAGGTCGCCTCGAGTTCGTGGACAAGGCTGCTGTCCTGTTTCAGAGCCAGCATGCGTTCCATGGCGTGGCAGCGCACGGCACCGTCCATGGTGGTACCTCTCAATGACTCCCACAGCGCAAATGCCCCGGCTTCGTCTCCTGACTTGCGTAACGACAGCCCCTGCTTGTAGCGGGCGGCATGGCCAAGGCGCGTACCGGCGTGTGAACGAGCCACGAGTGCGTACTCGTCGGCGGCCTGGGCGAACAGACCCCGCTTGTAGTAGGAGTCCCCGATGGCCAGCGCGCCCACCACTTCTGCTACACCCTTGACATACACCTTGACATTGTCAAACGTCTTGCCCGGGTAGACCCCAAGGATACCGAAGAAGCCGGAGGTGTACGGCACCAGGGCCGTGTACGAGCATACCATGCGCCCGTCCACCAGCAGTCGCAGGTTGTACCCGTCAACCTCGGCGCGGATGCGGTACGTCCGACCCATGTCGAGTCGCATGTCGGCGTAGGACAGCCGCTGCCCTCCTCCCGTATCCTGCACCGACACGATGATTGCCTGGGTGTTGTCGTAGGCCCCTGTCTGAAGCAGCAGGAACCGTCGGAGCGAATCGACACACTGGCCGCTGGAGTCTAGCGTTGTGTCCTCCGCCCAGAGCACCGATAGATCCCCGGGCGAATTGCCGTGTGTCATCGTGCCGTCGAATTCGATTGCCATGCTCCCGTACAAGCGTCGGGCATACATGGCGGAGGACTGGGGCTCGGCCGCATCTGTGGTAACCAGGTGCCCGTCGCGCACCACCATGGAGCCGTGGTACGGACGCCAGTGGTTGCGCCAGCCCTCGTCGGTGTCAAATGTTTCGACGTAGATCGGACGGCCCCAGTAGGCCATCTGCTTGAGTTTCCAGCGGTAGAGCCAGGCCGCGAACCCAATCAGCACGACGGCAAACGCGGCTGCGGTCCAGAACACTCGTGCGTGGCGCCTGTACCACCGTCCCAGCGCGCCCCCCAACGTGTCGCGATAGGCGCTGATGGCGAGCCCGGCCTGGTAGTACTTGAGGTCCTGCGAGAGTTGAGACACTGTCTGGTAGCGGTCGCGCGGGTCCGACTGCAGCGCCTTGAGTGCGATGGATACCAGGGGCGCAGGAGCCCGGTGCATCTCCTCGGGGGCCAGCGGGGTCATGGCCCCGTCCTTCTTCTGCTCCCAGAACCGCGTCGGGTTGTCTGCGACCAGCGGGTGACGCAGCAGCAGGGCGTGGAACAGCGTGGCGCCCAGTGCATAGACATCGCTGCGCTCGTCCACCGCCTCGCACCGCGCCTGCTCAGGGCTCATGTACGCGGGCGACCCCGTGGGCGCATCGAGACGCGGCTCGGTGCTGCCGAGGCGAAGGGCGGTACCCCAGTCAACCAGCAGCACTTCGCCGTGGTCGCCGACCATGATGTTGCCGGGCTTGATGTCCCGGTGCAGCACGCCCCGACTGTGCGCGTACGACACGGCGTCACACACCTTCAGGAACACGCGCACGATATCGTCGGGTGAGCCGAGGGCATCGCGTTCACCGTGTTCCGCCCGTTCGATCAGGTCGCGCAGCGAAGATCCCTCGATCCGCTTCATGGTGAAATAGACCTCACCACTGCGCTGGATCTCCATGTCGTGGATAGGGGTGATGTTGGGGTGCTCGAGACCCGCCGCCATCTCCGCTTCGCGCAGGAAAAACTCTCGCCGGGGGCCGCTGGCGGGCCCCTGCAGAACCTTGGCCGCCACTTCGCGGGCGAGGACACTGTCGTACACGGCGAACACGCGCCCCGACGTGCCTTCGCCGAGAAACGCCCGTACGGCATACCGCGGCGTCCGGCCGTCCGGCTCTGCGGGCCGGTCGATACTGGGGAGGTCCTCCGCGGCGTCTGCCTGCTCGACCGGTGTGTCGGCGGCAGTGGCTTCACCGCAGGACTGGTTGTCTGCGCCTGTGCCGCGGATAGTCTCTTCCAGATCGTCGCTGTCGCGCGGTGCGCCGCCCGTGTCGTCTGTTCGCATGGCCGCCAGGCTTCCTCAGGGAAGGTGCCCCGGGCAGCCGGGACACCGGGTAAGATACTGTTCTGACAGCAGGCTGATTCGTAATCTGCCGGGCGGCACGCAGACGCTCGGCGTCAAGGCAGTTCACCTGCAGCTCCTGCCCCCCGTCAGCGAAGAATGCCTGACCCATTGTCTGAACAGCAGGTGCGGATGTGCCGCGGGGAATAGTGAGGTTGTGCCCCCCTCGAAAGAAACGCGCCGCGTCGATGCTGCTGACGCTCTGCAGCCCCTCGCGAACCACGCGGCCGAAGTCGACGGCAAGGTGGCCAACACCGGCACACCCGCCGACACTGCGCTCCTTACCAGTAGTCCGGCATGTCCTGCGGCACCCGATGGTCAAGCAGGCCGCCAAGGCCGGGGTTCTCAAGCACCGTCTGCGCATCAGCATCGAACCCATGCTCCGGCACAAGCATCCATGCCCGCTCGAGGCACACGGTGTCGGAGGCCTGAAGCAGTCTGGTCCGCGCCAGCCGAACCAGCCGGGCTGCCCGGCCCTTCTCGACAAACGAAATGCGTTTCATGGTGAGACCTCTCCACCCCGAGCGACTGCATCTCGGACAGCTTGCCGCTCACCATGTCGCTTACGATCACACTCACAGTCCGCACGGATGTGGCCCGAGGGGAGTACGACTACTTGACGTACACGGCAGCGGCTGTATCGTTCCCGAGGTGCAGTATCAGCTCAGACTCGAACGTATACGCCCAGGCCTCGCGGTGGTAGTCCAGGCAAGTATTGTGTTCACAGCGTACCAGGTACTCGACAATGAGACTCTCCTGGGTGGCTCCCCATCGCTCGTTCTCGGCGTCCATACCCGTACCAAACAGTCGATTCCACGAGAGGCTGCCCGTTTCGCTGAGTTGCACGTAGCTGCCAAGCGGCAAGAACACTGCGGCCGTGTCCCGTATGGTCCAGGTCCCGACGAAGCGGCTTTCGGGGTCGTCCTCGTCCCCGCCGCACTGGGAGCCAAGAAGTGCAATGGCAACCAGCGCAAGGGCGGAGAGTCGCAGAGCCGTGCAGTGTCTGGAATGGTTCATACGAGTAAGATAGCAAACGATGGAGTCTTCTGTTGGCCCGTCCACACATTCTTCGCCACTCATCCACTGCCTGCCAAGCCCAGAAACGTCTGCTGAACGCTCGCGTCGGCCTCGGCTGAGTCCGCTTGCGGCATCGGTACCACCTAATCACGCCCGACAGCCGCAAGCCAGCGCTCTCTCACAGCCTCGACAGTGCGCACCTCGCTGCGCTGCAGGCTCGCCAGGAACTCCACCGTGCGGCGAAGGCGTTCGGTCGGCACAGGCTCGCCCTCAAGCCACTTCCATGCACCGGCCTCGGTGTAGGCCATGCGTTCCACAACCCGTGCGGCAGCATACGATGTCCCAGAGAGTCGAACAGGGATGAACAGCCCGAACGCCTGGAATTCTCCTTCGGTCGCACCGCACTCCTTCACCACCTGCTGCCGCGCTTCATCGAGCGTGTCTGCATGAAGATTCGACACAATCCGGCACCCCGACTGTCCAAGCACACACAGGTCGCGCACATCGGCGCCGTAGATGTAGCCATCGTAGCCGGCGCCCCGCGACACTTCGTAGCACACCACACAGTCGCCGGGGCGAGCCCGTTTCCAGTTCGTGCCGGGGTTGGTGATGTGAACAGCAGCAGGTGGAGGGACCATGGCCAGCAGCGCGCTCATGATCGTGGTCTTGCCGGCCCCGCCGGGGCTGGCCCCCACCAGCCACGAGCTGCCGTTCTGGGAACGGTCCAGTATCCACGCGCACTGCAGCCGTGTCAGCGTGCCCGCGTCAATGAGGTCGATCACGGACAGCACCCTGCCGCCGCGCTGGTTGCTTCTGTTGACTGCAGACAGAACAGGGTCAGCCACCGCGACACCCTACACGTCTGAGTAGCCCGGCTGCGGCTCACGGTGCACTACTTTCTCCGTGCCCTTCTGCAGCACTTCGATCTCGCTGCGTGCCGCCGCGACCGATTCCGCGGAATCGAGGACCTCGAACGACACTGTCGCGCTGCGGCTCTCGCCCGGCTTCAGCACCGGTACACGCCCGTGCGAACGCTCGAACGGCTTGGGGTTCGGGAAGTTGGTGCCCGGCTCGAGCCCGGTAACGTACCCGTCAGCGTGCGCCGCAGTGTTCTTCCACTGGGTGAAGCACGGTAGTTCGTTGCGGTTGTACCGGAGCGCAAGGCCGCGATGGTTGTCGGCACTGCGCAGCAGTGCCAGCGTGCTGCCCTCGGCGTTGCCGATTGTCTCATACCAGTAGCACTGCTCCGTGTAGCCGACAGTTGGGGGGAGGTAGCTGTCATACTGATCGACACCCTCCGCTGCCCGTGAATCACGCGGGGCGACAAGACATGCAGGGACCTCCAGCACCGCGCCTTCCTCGAGCAGTGGCGGTCCGAAATTGCAGTGGTACAACAGCTCCATCTCCGAATCGACCGCGCGCATGTTCGTGATCTCATCGGTAATCGTGAAGCTGCCCGAGCCAACCACGGTGCTGATGCGAGTGGTGAGGCACAGGTGCGGAAGGAACAGGCCCGATTCGTACACGCGGCCGGTTACCACCAGTTCGGGCGGTTCGCCGGGAACCACCTGCACTTCCACGAACGACGCAGGCGTGTTGGCGATGCGTCCGTGCAACGTGAGTTCCACCTCGGCCGGCTGTCCCATGTTATTGGTCACGGTGTCGCGACAGGGCGCGCCGTTCGACTCGAGGCCGCACCGCACGATGGCTTCGTCAAACCCCCGCAGCCACCCCAGCCCACCCCGCTCCTGCTCGTTGACATGGAGAGGGTTCACCGGGCCGTGTACGGGCGAAGCCCATCCGAGTTGCATGCCCTGGTACTCCCCGCGCCAGATTCCCATGCCGCGCGTGGGGAGAATCTGCAGTTTGAGCGCACTGTTGTCGATTTCGATTACGTCGACTCCCTCGCTGAGACCGCCGCGACAGGTTGTCTTGCGAACCGACCACGAACCGGTCAACCCGATCTCTTCGGGAAGCAACTCGAACACATCAAGCCAGACCTGGTTGGCACTGTCGGTGAGAATACACGAGTACGGACGGGTCATGGGAGCCTCCTGGGTGAAGCAGGAATATAGGACATAGGACAGGAGACGCAGGACGCAACAGCTTCCACCGAACGGTCGGCTATCATCTCGTCACGCGTCGGCCACACCAAACCGCACGTACACTCCTTGAAGTGGCGTTGCGTACTCATGCCCCGGGTCCGCCGGCAAAACTGTGTTCGAGAAAGCGGACCATCTCGACCAGCATGCTGTTCGCAGGCGTCGGGACACCGCATCGCTGTCCGAGCGACACGATCGCGCCGTTGAGTTCGC
>CAZJJT010000223.1:0-7439 GCA_964546395.1 uncultured Fibrobacterota bacterium | reverse complement strand
GGAGGCCACCAGCGATGATATCATTAGGCAGTTGCGTAACTTCACGCCAGCGGCGGCTGCATGCCGTGGGATCGCCAACCATGGGGGGAAGGTGAACGTTCGTCACACACCGGGTGCAGGTCTGTTGATTGTCGGAGGGCTGAGCCTCGCGTCCGTGGCCCAGGTGGCGGTCCCGACCGAACCAGCAAACTTCCACCTGTTTGCGATGATGGGCCAGTCGAACATGGATGCCCTCGGGGGGGTCATCGAACCCGAGGATACCGTGGTACTGCCGCGTATCCTCAAGTACTTCCCGTTGCGCAATCCCAACGGCAGCTGGGTCTGCTATGGCACAGGCGACCGTGCCTGTCCGCGGGAGTGGGTGGCAGGGACCGACCCCATCGGGCCCAACCGGTGGAACCCCAGCCCCGGAGTCGGCGACAACAACAAGTCCTGCGGACGCAGCTTCGCGCAACAGATAGCCGCCTCCGACACGGGTGTAACCGTCGGCCTGATCCAACTCGCGGTGAGCGGTTCCCCGCTTATCGAATGGACCAAGGGCGGTGCCTACTACGACGCGAACGTCTCGGTCCTTACTGCGGCCAAGGCGCAGGGCACGCTCAAGGGAATCCTCTGGCACCAAGGCGAGGCCGGTACCGGCGCACCTGCTTCCGCGGGTACCTATGCCGAACTCATGATTCAGATGATCGCTGACTACCGCGCCGACCTCGGCATGCCCAACCTGCCGTTTATCGCGTCCAAGATCGGACTCACCGGTGGCTCATCGGGCGTAAACGGACAGCTTGAGATCGTGGCTTCGACCATTACGAACATGGCTGTCACAAACTCTGATGGCTTCGTGCTCTGGGACAACGTGCACATCAACAGGCAGTCTCAGGTGTTGATGGGGTTGCGGCTGGCGCAGGCGTACCTGTCGCTGATCGGCAGCCCGTACGCGGTGCCCCTAACCATCGCGTCGAACACATTCGGTACGCCGCGAGGCAAACCCTACACGCACCTGCTGGCAGCTGATGGCGGGGGTACCGCTGCTCTGAGCTGGGCGCTTCAGGACCAGTTGCCGACAGGCCTGTCTCTGAACGCGGGAGCAATCACCGGCACCGCAACTGCTTCCACCGGCGTCTACCAGTTCACGGTCACCGCGTCGCGTGGCGGCACCGATGTCAGCAAGCAACTGAGCATCGATGTCAGCGAACCGGTGGTGTTTGCCGACTCAGTTGACACCATGTACGTGGCGCGCAACCAGACCACCGACTACACGCTGCCCGTGTCGAACAGCGACTACGAGCCGCTGTACTACCGCTGGTTCTCGTTCCCGAGCATGCTCCAGTGGCAGGGGCCCTGGGATGGCGACAGCAGCACCATGCACTTCTCGCCGAGTGCGACCGACACATCAATGGACTTCCAGATCAACTGCGGGGCCGGGGAGTACAACAACAACTGGGCGTTGCTGAAACTGCACGTGGCAGTGGTTGACTTCGTGTCAGTGCGGCCCTCGGTGATGCCGGTGCGTGCCGCCACGATCGCCACTCGCGCCTACGACCTGTTGGGCAGGCGGCTGTTCAGTGGCGTACCGACAGTGGTCCGTTCGACAGGCGTGTACGTGGTGGCTGGGACACGCGGCCGCACCGCAGATGTCACGCGCATTGTCGCTGTACGCGAATAGCGTCAGACCTTCCCCTTTGCCGTCTCTTCCGCTGCTCTGTCCCCCCTCCGCCCGGAGGCGGGACAGAGGAAACGAGCAAGAGAGATCAAGGGGAGGTCCGGGGCGTTTCGTACGACAGGAGACAGAGACGTCAGTAGACCCGGCACTCCAGGCCGAGTACCTGCGAGAGGACTCGATAGTCATGCGCGTGTCGTCCGTACACAAACACGCTGTGCTCGCGCGAGATGTCGTCAACGAACGGTTCCAATCCACTGAATCTGACGAGCGCGGTTGACTCGCAGTGCGGCATGCCCGTGTGGCGCGTGGTTTCACAGATGTCGCCCTCTGCCACCACGAAGGTGCGCCCGTCAAACTTCAACTGTGCCATCGTGGCCGGCGTGCCTGCGGCGAGGTCGCCGTCGATACCGCACCCGTTGCCGTCACGTTTGATCTCGTACGTGCCGCCCCAGTCCTGGAGCGAGACGGTCCCGGATGGAGTCATTTCGGGCGACACCACTCCCACGAATCCGCAGTGGCCCAGACGTGCAAGCTTCGTCCACTGTGACCGGGGGTACTTCTTGGCGTTGGGCTTGAGCGGATCGCCGAAGTGGTCGGTGAGCGCGCCCGTGTAGCGCACCGGATACATGTTCGACATCATGCACGGCTTGTCGAGGAAGTACGACGTGAGGGCCATCGACATCATCGCGAGGTAGTCCCCGTCGCACGATGCGATGTAGCCCTCCTCGCGCAAGAGACACTGTGCCAGACAGGGAACATCTCTGCCGCCTTCGGTCACCAACTCCCCGAAGCAGTTCACGCCGAATGCCATCGCATGCTCTTCCTCGAGGATGGCCCGGATTGCCAGCGTGGTGCGAAGGGCCGTGGTGAGACCAGCTTCGCCGACGCCCATCTTCCGGTACCGGCCGCACCGCTCTTCCCACAGCTGCGCAGTCGCCGTGTCGGTGACCGCTGATGCGCGGTCGCGGATCTCAGCCAGCGTGCGGACCACGATACGTGTCCCGACGCTATCGCTCACGTGGTGTCCGGCGACCGGCGCGTTCCAGGGGAAGTTCTGCTTGCCGAACACTACCATGGATGAGTTCCGGAGCATGCGGCGCATGCCGAGGGCTCGGAGGAGTGCCAGGCCCTCACGGCTGCTCTGCACGAGGTGCACTTCCACACCGAGGCTCTGAAGGAAGTCGCGCGCAGACCAGCGCCAGAAGTCCGGTTCGTCGTAGGCGATGAGGGGCCAGAACACCAGCGGCAATCTGCGATCGACAAGTGGCTGCGGGTGCGAGTTCCAGACTTCGGTGGGGTAGCACGGGATGCTCAACGGCAGTATCGCGTCAGTCTCGCTGCCGAGACCCCGCACAACCGTCCCCCAGTGCTCAGGTGATTCCACCGCTACCAGCTCGTCGAGAACCGCCACACCTGCTACCTGCTTCGCCAGTGCTGCCAGGTCCACACTGGGTGTCCCTGGTTTGGCAAGGATCGGCTTGAGTCTGACCACCGGCCTGGTGAGGTGTGGCGCAGGAGTGTGCCGAAGGTATCGCTGCGTGTCAACGATGCTGCGAACTGAGCGTGCCATGGTGGTCCCTGAACGTGATGAAGGTGGGCTACTGGCCGACGGCGCACTGCGCGACCACGTCGCGCGCGACACGCATGTTCACGAGGGCGTCATGACCGTCTGCCACGAAGCGATGCCCATCCGGCTCACCCAGTATCGTCTGGAAAAACTGTCGATAGGTGTCATCCCAGGCCTTGTCGGCCGAGACCTGTTCGGTCCACTGCTTCTTGCCCGACACGACATACAGTGTTGCCGCCTGATGGCTCTTGTTCCAGTCGCCGAACCCGACCGACAGCACACCGTCCTCGCCCACCATGCGGTAGCTCTGTGGGTAGATCGGTCGGTCGGCTGCCGTATACCCCCACACCGCGCTTTCCTCGACACTCACTATCACCCCGTTGCTCATGCGGGCGTTCATCACGATGTGATCCGGGTACTCGTTCGCATTCTCGACAATCGTGCCGACTGCATGGACCGTCGTGTACTCGCCCCCGGACATGTACCGCGCCAGGTCGAGATCGTGAACGCCGCAGTCGAGCGTGCCGAGGTTCTGGAGAGCCCGGTGACGGCGGTTGCCGCGGTCCGCGGCATCGCGAAGGCCGTGGTAGTCCCACATGTTTTCGATGTGTACGGCACGAAGTGTGCCGATCGCGCCCTCGCGCACCAACTGCATCATGCGCTGCACCGTCTTCTTGCCGCGGTAGACAAACGCCATACCCACAAACAACCCCGCACCATCCATCAGCTTCATCAGCTCTTCGGCTTGTGCCACGGTGTCGGTGAGCGGCTTCTCACAGAACGCGTGGAGGCCGTGTGCGGCAGCGATCCGAATCATGTCGAGCTTGATGTTGGGCTGGGTGGGGATCGAGACGGCATCCAGGTCCACTGCGGCCGCCATCTCCTCGAACGATGCGAAGCAGGGCTTGCCGTACTTGTCGGCTTCGGCCTGCCTGCGTTCGGGGTTCGGGTCGACGAACCCCGCCAGTTCGGCTTCCTCACATCGGTTGATCGCCGGGATATGTCCGTAGCCGGCAACAACACCGCAACCAACCACGCCTACACGGACCGGACGGTGGGGCACTGTACGAAGCTTCTTCATGGCAGGGGGTCCCTTCGTTGTGTGTTAATCTATTGCTGATACCAGCTCTAGTCTATGCAGGCATTGCCTGAAACTATCAATATATTGCTTCTCGTGGAGTATCTTCCCTCCACGGGGGTCGGATGCTGAAGCCAGTGCGTGAGCAGGTGCATACGGTCAGTACCTTCCGCGAAGAGGAATATCGTTTCTCGCCGGAGTTCCCGTACCGACTGTTCCGCTCGTCCTACTCAGAGAAGCGCACCGTGTGCCTTCACTATCACGATGCGCTCGAGGTGCTGGTGAACCGGGGGGTTCGGGGGGCGACGACGGTTGCCGGGGTTGCGCACAACCTGGTGCGGACACCGGTGATAGTGGTTCCCCCGAATGTCACGCACGGTCACGCCATGCTGCCGGCAGCCGGCCATGCGCTGGTGTTCCAACTGTCCCTCTCCGAACTGTCGTCAGTCCTGGATGTCGAACAGTTGCTCAAGCTTGCGGGCCATGGCGGTTTCGACAGCGTACCTTTCACGGCCCCCGGCTACGGCGGTCTTGCTGTGCTGCTCGAGGAGTTGGAGCAGGCCGAGTCACGCGACATGTTCGACCGGGTCGGCATACTGGTACGGTTGTTCAAAGTGCTGACCGCGCACGCCGCCATCAGGCGCAGCGCGCGCAGCGAGGAGCGATTTCTTGCGCAGGCCATCTCCTGGACCGAGGAACACCTTGCGGAGAAAGTGACGCTCGACGGGGTGGCGGGCCGCTGCGGGCTGTCACGCTTCCACTTCTGCCGGTCCTTCAGGCGTGCGACCGGCACGCACTACTCCGACTATCTGAACCAGGTCCGTCTCGACCACGCCAAGTCGATGTTGCGGCGCGGCGCCGGGGTCACCGAGGCAGCCCTTGGTTCAGGCTACCAGAATGTGTCCTACTTCGTGCAGCTCTTCCACAAGGCTACGGGCGCCACACCAGGGAAGTTCCGGCGCGGCGCCCGCGGGTAGACCCGGACAGTATGCTGTGTCGTACTGGCTACGGCAGCAGCACCGTGTTCGTCTCGAGACACCTCGCGTCCGGTCGTGTGAGGTAGACGCCCGGTGCAAGACGGCGCACCAACCGGTCGCCCTGCTCTACCTTGCGGCCAAGCACCGTGTAGGCGTCCGCGTTGCGGGCAGCAGCGGCCTGCGGCAGCATGCTGAGCACAGGCGAGGGCCTGATTGACACGGGGTTGGCAACCTGGAAATCGTACAGCGCGCGATACTTGTGTGACGAGGTCCCGTCGCCGGTGTGCTCCATCGAACCCCACGCACCGCCGCTGCCCCACTGGCCGACATGGTTGTAGTGGCTGAAATGGTCGAACGACGTGTTCATCGAGTCGAGATAGGCGCGGTACACGCTGTAGATGCCTGCGTCACGACTGACCGTCGCGGCGTTGGTGGTCAGATGCTGTCCGCCTTCATAGGAGAATAGCCACACTCCCTTCTGGTTGGCGGCGGTGCGGGCAGCTTTCACCTGCGCGGTCACCGTCGGGATCGCCGCAGCCAGGCCGGCCAGGTCGCTGGCGCTGTGCCCCATGTAGGGCGCGGTTGCGATCGCGTCGACAGTTGTCCCCCACGGGTTGCGCACCGGGTCCTCGAGCATCTGGAACTGCATGGCCGACATGAGTAACTGGCCGGTCCAGCCCGGGAACACGCGCACCACGCGCGGCGAAGCGTCGCCGAACACCAGATCGAACGCGTGGAACAGCCGTATCGCTGCCCAGCCATGAAACTTGTACCCCGCGCGCGTGCCGTCGGCGTCAAGGCCCATCGCGTTCCCTTCAGTCTGGCAGTAGCCGCTCTGGGCAAAGACGCCGTTCCAGGTCTCGTTGGAGTATTCGACATACACGCGCAGTTGCTGCTCGAGCGGATCACCCGTCTGTACCCCGCCCGCAGTGATGAAGTTCTGTGCGGTCATCGTGGACAGGTTGCTCATGCCGCTCAAGCTCACGGTGCGCATGTCGACACCGGTTTTGACCAGGATTGCGAGCCGAAGCGCGTAGTCGCAGGGGTTGTCGCCCGTGTTGCGGTTGACGATGCGGTGGGGGAGCGTGACCCACATGTCGGCGTCCACCCGGTTGCACAAGTCCACCATCCATTCGTACGCCACCGGGTTCTGCTGCGTGGCGCTCTTCTGTTTGCGCTCCATCCACGTGGACCGTGTCGAGCCGTTGGTTTCGTCCCAGTCCATGAACCGCAGGCTGTGGTACATGTCAATCTCGGACAGGAACGTAGGATTCCACGGGTTGCTGCCGGTGACATTGTTGACATTGCTGAAACAGTCGCTCGAGCTGTGCCAGCCCAGATTCCAGAAATTCGTTCCCAGCGACATGGTTGCGGAAGCGGCTACGGCGGCAAGCGCGACAGCTGCTCCTGCGGCATGGATGCGGCTCATATGGTTCTCCTTCCCCCCTGGAAAGAATGAGTATGGCTGTTACTCGAGTACTACGGTGCTCACCCGCACGCCCTGGCTGCTCGTGAGACAGCACCACTTCTCAGCGTACTTCCACCACCACTTCCTGCCTACTCGCCGACACGCCGGGCACGGCAGTCGGCCGTACCAGCACGCCCGCCGGCCCTGCGGCAAACGAGCCGCGCACCAGACGACCGTTGAGCCAGTACAGCGGCCCGGGACGGGCGCCACGGGGCTGAAGCGCCGGGGCGAACGGGTGCTCGAGCTCCGTCGCGACCAGTTCCCAGTACTTGGGTTCGTTCGGATCGAACTGACCGTCAGCAACAAGATAGTCGAACAACGCCCGGTACTTGTGCGCCTGCGCCAGTGGTTGCCCTGCGTAGCGCTTCGCACCCCAGCAGCCGTACACGCCCCATCCGGATACCGCCACGAACTGGTTCAGCATGGCAACGCCGTTGTTCTCGAGCGTGTCGAGGTACGCCCGGTACAGTGTGTACATCCGCGGGTCACTGTTCCACTCGATCTGCTTGGCTTCGTTGCCCAGCACGTGCTGGCCCGCTTCGTACGTGAGGAAATCGAGGCCCGCCCCGTGGATCAGCGAATACTGCTGCCGCGCCTGCTGCCCGATCTCCGGAAGTCTTGTGCTGTACATGTAGCTGAATATGGCGTCGAGGGGGATGGCAGAGGAGATGTCGCCGGCGTATGGCATG
>CAZJJT010000222.1:619-7446 GCA_964546395.1 uncultured Fibrobacterota bacterium | reverse complement strand
CGCGTACCTGCTGGGGCGTGCGCCCGGTCAGACTCACCGAATCGGCCCGGCCCGCGGCAATGCGCCCGAGGATAAGGTACGCTGTGCCCATCGACCCCATGGTCTCGTCCGTCCCCGGGTCGAGCTGCTCCGCGGCGCGGCACGACTGCTCCGCCGCCGCCGGGGCACCTGCCCGAAGGTGCGCGTTGGCCGAACGGACCCACGCGGCCATCCGCCGCGCAACGTCGCATCTCTCCGTCGCACCCGCATGTGCCCACGACTGCGCGCACTCGCGCCATCGGCCCAGTTTCTCCAGGCACTCGCCCGCCGCCCACGAGGCATCACAGCAGTACTCGCTCTGCGGATAGCTGTGCACCAGGGCGCGGTTGGCCCGCAGCGAACGCTCGTACTCCCGTGCCTGCTCGAACCACAGCCCGGCGTTGTACAGCGCGGCGGCTGCATGCGGCTCACCCGGGTAGCGCGCGTGTATTTCGCCGCTCGCCTCCGCCGCCGCACCCAGGTCGCCCGCCTTGCTGAGACACTCCGCCGCCGCGGACAGGGCCGGCACCGCGAACTCCGAGCGCGTGACCGCATCGGCCGCACGACGGTACACCTCGGCCGCGTCCCGCCACGCCTCTCTTGCACGCATGGCGCTTGCCGCACGAAACCACGCTTTCTCGCACAACGCCGACCCGGGGTACCGCTCGGCGAACTCGAGGAACGTCCGCGCGGCCCGCTTCAACTGCTGCTCTTCCTCGTAGCACACCCCTGCCTCGAACCACGCCCGTTGTGCGATCTCGCTGCCCGCAAACCGCTCTTCGACCGACAGGAATACCCGCGCCGCATCTGCGTGGGCTCCGCCCTTCCGCAGTTCCTCTGCGCGCGAGTACACCGCTGCGGCGGCCAGGTGGCGCACCTGTTCACGCTGCTCAGCAGGCAGGTCACTGCGGGCAAGCACCATCCGGTATTCCGCATAGGCTTTGTCGAACTCGCCGACCTTCGTGAATGTTTTCCCGAGCAGCACGCGCGCCTTGAGCGCAGCCGACTGTGCCGGGAACTGCTCCACGATATACCACAGGTCCTTTACCGCTTCAGCGTAGTCCCCGCCCGCGTAGCGTACGCCCGCCGAAAGGTATGACACCTCGGCGGCAGTCGTGTCAGCCGGAAATAGATCTCTGAACTGCCGGCAATACGCAAGCATCTGCTGCGTAACCGGCATCTGGTAGGCCTTCTCCCCCTCAAGTCGGTCCATGACGACGACACGCTTGCGCACCGCGTCCAGCGACGCCACGGCGTTCCAGGCCGCGTCCAGACGCGAAACCGTGCCCCCGCCGGCACGCGGTGCGGCCGACTGCGTGTCAGCGCGTCTTCCCCGCCGCTGCTCCGATGCGGCAACTCCCCCCGTGGCCACTTCCCAGTACCACCTTGCCGCCTCTGCATGGCGGTCCATGCGTGCGAGGATTTCCGCGAGGTTGTAGCGATACTCACTGCCGGTTGCCCGCTCGTCGGGGTAAGCGACGATGTAGCGCTCGTAGAGCCCGCGGGCTTCTTCGAGCATGTCCCTGCGGCCAGTGCGCATGGCTTCACTGTGCGCCACCAGGCATGCAGTGGCCAGCGCGCCGCGGACAGCTCCGGCGGCCTGGTCAGCACGTACCCCGTCGCGGCCACTCATCCGCATCCACTCGCTGCCCATGCGGTACCGCTCGACCAGCGCCATCCGGGCCTCCTGCGCTTCGTCTCCGCGCTTGAGCAGTACGAGACATGCCACCAGTGCCTCGTGTGCCTCTGGCGCTGCCCCGTCGTAGGGGAAACGGCGCAGCGCAGTGCGCAGCGCCTCCACCGCCCGCCCGAACTGCCCATGCTCCTTGTTCTTCATGCCCACCAGGTACGCCGTGTGCGCTTCCCACGGACGAGTACCGGCTCGTGCAAAGAATGCTTCGAGTTGCGCCGCCCCGTCGTCCATGTCGGCAAACGCTGCGGCCAGGTTCTGCCGCGCCTCTTCTTCGAACTGCCTGCGAGGAAACTCCCCCGACTCGCACGCGTCGAGGTAGCCGTTGAACTGCCTGACAGCCCGGTCAAGCTCGGACAGGTGAAGGTAGTGCTCGCCGATACGATACACGACCATCTCCCATATCTGCGGTTCAACGTTCTTGCGCACTACCGCGCCCAGGTGGCGCAACGCCGAGGGGTGGTCTCCTTCGAGATAGCAGTAGTCTGCAACGCGGAAGTGTGCCAGCGAAGTCAGCTGGCTGGTCGGATAGGCGCCCAGGATGCGTTCGAAGGATGCGCGTGACTTGTCGGGATTGCCGTGGAGCTGCTCCATAGTCCCGACAAGATAGCAGGCCAGGTCAGCGCGGGGGAATGAGGGGTACTGCTCGACCAGACCGCGGTAGAGTCCGAGCGCACGGCCGTAATCGGGCACGGGCTGGACCGGCCGCGGCCCGCGCTGCTCGCGCTCCCAGCGTGTCATCTCATCGTCATAGCGGGTCAACCGCTCCTTGTAGTCGTCACGCAGCGAGTCGTAGTACAGCCCGGCCAGATCGAACATCACCGAAGCGCACCGCGGGCTGTTCTGCCCTTCACAGCGAACGAGGAGCTGCTCGTAGCGCTGGATCAGGGTGGGTTCGACAGCCTGGTCGTCCCGCTCGGCCCTCCGGCTGCGCTCCACGGGTGTCCGCCCGTCCGCCGGAAGCAGCAACACCACCGCGAGTGCCAGCATCCCCCCCGCTCGCCGTGCCCACACATGCGATGGGAACATGGTGTCCTCCTGGGATGAAAGATGGGGTGTCTACATGTAGACACGCCCGGAACGGGGGATGCGTTACACCCCGCCCCTCAGGTTGGACACATCATCGACCGGATTGTTCCAGAACGCTACGCGCAAGCCGACCCGTACGACTCGAAATCGATCCACCGCCGGAACAGGGCCGGCGCGGGTACCGTGCCCTTCGGGTAGCTGAACAGCTCCCCCGCGTCCAGCACTCCTGCATACTTCTGCCACGACAGCTCGGTCTCAGCCGTGCTCACGAACAGCGTGCGATCACCCCTCAACGCATCGAGAAGGAGCCGCTGGTACGCCTCGGGAACATCATCACCGAAGAAATCACGGTAGCAGAAGGTCATGCTGGTGCCGCTCAGGCGGAGTTCGCCACCCGGCACCTTGCTCGAGAGGTCGAGGACAATCCCCTCGGCAGGCTGAATCTTGAACACGATCTGGTTGGGAGGCAGGCCGCCGTCACGGTTGAACAGCAGCCGGGGGAGCGGTTTGAACCTGAAGCCGATCTCGGTCCCGCGCCGGTTGAGCGCCTTGCCCACCCGCACGTGGACAGGCGTGCCAGTCCACCGGAATGTGTCGATATACATGTCCAACTCAGCGTAGGTCTCGGTCTGCGACCCCGCCTTCACATGTTTCTCGGCACGGTATCCCTCGTACTGGCCGCGCCGGCAGCGCTCGACCCGGAGGGCCTTGAGCACCGCCAGTTTCTGCATCCGGACATCCTCTGCATCCAGCGTCACCGGCGCCTCCATGGTCAGCAGGCACAGCAGTTGCGTCAGGTGGTTCTGCACCATGTCGCGCACAATTCCCGCGCTATCGAAGTAGGCGCCGCGATCGCCTACCCCGGCCTCCTCGAACGCGTTAATCTGGATCGACTGCACATAGCGACCGTTCCACACCGGGTAGAACAGCGAGTTGGCGAAGCGGAACACGAGGATGTTCTGCACCGCTTCCTTGGCGAGGTAGTGGTCAATCCGGTAGATCTGGTCCTCGGCGAAGTGTCGACCGAGTTCCTCGTTGAGCTGTCGGGAGGACTCGTAGTCGTGGCCGAAGGGTTTCTCCACGATAAGCCTGGTTTCGGGCCCAAACCCGGCCTGCGCGAGCTGTGCCGCGGTACTGCCGTACACGTCGGGCGGGAGAGCGAGGAAGGCCACGATGCGCTCGAACTCCCCGTGGCTCCGCACTGCTTCCCGAAGCCCCTCCAGCCCCTGGTGATAGTGAAGCCGCTCGGCAAACACGGCGGGGACGCTGAACCGGGCACGGAACTCGTCGTCGGAGAATGCGCTCCGTCCCGACCCAACCACCACGCACGGCGGCCCCAACTCACCGCGTTCCCACAGACGGGCCAGCGCCGGGATCAGTTTCCGTCGCGCCAGATCGCCGGAGGCGCCGAGGATGACGATAGCTGAGTTAGCGATCATGGGGGGAAGTGCGTGGCAAGTGGAGGGACATGCAAGCGGCGAAGCCGAACGGGACGTTCTGGTTTCATCAGTTCGGACTTCGCCCTTTCGTTCACTCCTGCGGCGAGAACTCTTCCTTGCCTACCCCGCACTCGGGGCATACCCAGTCATCGGGCAGGTCCGCGAACTCGGTTCCCGCCGCGATTCCGTTGTCGGGGTCCCCCACTGCCGGGTCGTATACGTACCCACATGCGTTGCACACGTACTTCATCGGACTGCTCTCCTTCTGGCTTTAGTTTCCCGGCCCGCGCTCACCGGAGCGTAACCGGATCAGTTGTCCTTCATGAATCCGCGTTCGTACTGCATCTCCAAGTCCTGCTTGTGGCGAAGCTCCTCCTCGGCAAGCGTCTCGAGCAGCTCCCGCGATGGCCCTTCGCTGACCACTGCCGCCATCCGCAGGTACAGCTCACGCGCCTTCTGTTCCGCTTTCATGGCGAACACGTAGACCTTGTCAAGCGGTGAATCGGGCGCGAGCGGGTCGGCGACCAGGTAGTCGGACACATGGATGTCGCGTGTGTCGCCCGGGGTGGGGAACGATGCCATGCCCGTGGCCAGCAGCGCTTTCAGTCGCGCTTCGTGGCTCCGTTCCATGGCCCCCATCTCCTCCAGCAGCATCTTCGCCGGGCGGGCCTCCGCTCTCTCGGCGGTGCGCTCGTACAACTCCGCCGCCGCCTGCTCCTGCTCAATAGCGAACTTCACCACATCGCCGAACGTCGTTTCCGGCATCGCTTCTCCTCAGCCCTGTTTCCTCGACTTCACGTCCAACAACCGTATCGTGTCTCGCACGGTCCCGTCCGGGGCTTTGATCTCCATTCTCATCAACTCGCGGTCCACGCGCCACATGAACGGCAGCCCTGTCTCCTCCTCGAACCCGCTCTCGCCCTGCGTGAGCTTCTTCTCGAACTCGGCGGCGAAGCTGTCAAAGATATGCACGGCGATATTCTCGATGGTGTCGCAGGCGAACACATTTGAGCGAGCAGCGTTCAGCCGTTCCTCCCGCTCCTCCGCGCTCCCCCCCCCGGCCTCAAGCGTCTTCTCCAGTCGCGCAAGCAGCGGTGTGTGGATCTTGAACAGGTACTCGTCAAATTCGAACACCGAGTAGTTGGTATTGCAGAAATTGTACAGGGCGTTGGTCGACAGGTACAGGATCAGGTTGTGTTCGGAAAGCGACAGCGGCTGATCGCCGAACAGCGAGCGCGCCTCGGCGGGCGTTTCGCACCGTGACGGGTCAAGCATGAATGCGCGGATGTGCGGGTAGGTGGCCCTGGCGTCTTGCCGCTCCTCTCTCGTCGGCCGCTTCACCTCACCCCGGAACTCCTTCTCCGAAATATCGAGCGCCTCGGCGAGCAGTTTCTCCAGTTCGGCGTTGGGAGCCATCGGCTCCTCCATGAACCGTACCATGTACTCCGGAACACCGAGTCGGTCGGCCACCTGCTCAACCGTCATCTCTGACTGCTCACGGTGCTTCCTGAGGTACTCCGGAATCGGCATCAATCCCTCCCTGGCACGGACGGCATGTTCGCGGGATGCGGCAGAGACACAATATAGTTACGAGAGCAGTACGGCCCCTTCGCTTCTGTCGGCCTGTTCGACGGGCTGTCCGAGCATCCCGGCCATCGTATCGTGCAGTTGCTGCGCGACCTCACGCTTGTCGGTGCGCGATACACCTTCCGTGGAAATCGGTTTACCGACAGTCACCGTGACCCGCCCAGGACAGTAGACGTACGAGCGCTTCCGGAGTACCGCCGAGGTGCCCTGCAGAGCCACCGGCACCAGATCCACGCCCATCTCCAGCGCAAGGTTGAACACACCGGTCTTGAACGGCTGAAGTGTGCCGTCCGGCGAGCGCGTACCCTCCGGGAATATCACCAGGCTGTTGCGCCCACGCCGCATCCGGTTCACCGCTCTCTGTATCGAGGAGTGCGCTTTCCGCGCGTTGCCCCGGTCCACCGAAATGTGCCCGACCGCCGCCATTCCCCAACCGAACACCGGTATCATCATCAGCTCCTTCTTCGACATGAAACTGAGCCGGAACCGGTGAAACGCAACGTACATCACGGGAATATCCAGGCCGCTCTGGTGGTTGCAGACAAACACATAGCGCTTGCCGCAGTCGAGACGATCATGACCCACGACACTCACCCGTGCGCCCGCCAGCCACAGCCATATCCCGGCCCAGACCCGCGGCGCCCAGTGTGCCACTACCCTCGAGAACGGGATCAGCAGCAGCGTGAGCGTCGCGAACAGCACGCTCAACACCGGCAGCAGCAGCGGCGTGCTCACCGAACGCGGCAGTGAGGGGCGGTTGGTGCTCCGGCTCATGCCGCGGCCATCCTGCTGAGCCATACGTTGGGCTCGCCCACCGCCTTGCGCAGGTCGCTGAGCGCGTCCTTGGCAGGGCTCACCTTGAGCGAGCGCGACAGCACCCTGAAATCGTTACTCTCCCGCGTGATAAGGTGCAGCACCAGCGCGCAGTCGCCTGTGTGGCGACGGCAGGTCTCGGTCAGCGCCCCGAGGAACTCGTGCTCCAGGCCCTGCGTGGTCAAACGCACGTGCACGCTGCGCGCGAGCCGTTCCCGCGCCTCGCTCAGCGGGATCGCGTTGTCCACTAT
>CAZJJT010000222.1:0-609 GCA_964546395.1 uncultured Fibrobacterota bacterium | reverse complement strand
CAGCTTCGCCTTCTGGTCCCCCTCCCGCCGGTCAACCGTCCCCGCCACCAGCACCATGACGTCCACCGCCAGGAGCGTCCGCAACTTCTCGTACGCCTCCGGGAACAGCACCAGCTCAACCGACCCGTCGAAATCCTCGAGTGTCCCGAACGCCGTCGGCTGGCCCTTCCTGGTCGTTATCTCCCGCATCGCGGTCACGAGCCCGCCCGCGGTCACCTTCCGCCCCGTACTCGCCTCCGCCAGCGACTCCTGCGACAGCGACAGTGTCGCCAACCCCTTCACCTCGTCGCGGAAACGGTCGAGCGGATGACCGCTGATATAGAAATTCAGGACCTCCTTCTCCCTGTTCAGCAGCTCGTTGTATGGCCACGGCGGCGCATCGGGAAGCAAGGGCTCAGGAACAACCGCGGCAGGCCCATCGCTGCCTTCCCCAGCGGTATCAAACAGGCTCGTCTGCCCCAGGCTGCGCTCCTTCTGGATACCGCTGCCGTACTCCAGTGCCTTGTCCACCGCCTCGAACAACTGCGCGCGCGTGCCGTGGAGCGAGTCGAGCGCTCCCGCGTATACCAGCGACTCCATTGCGGTCTTGTTGACAGCGTGCGGGTCGAC
>CAZJJT010000221.1:0-7463 GCA_964546395.1 uncultured Fibrobacterota bacterium | reverse complement strand
CCAGCGACGCCAAGGACCGGTGGATCCGCGAGTACCAGACCCGTGAGCGTGTGACTGAGGTACTGGCGGTCTTCCTGGAAGCCGGTGTTGATGCGTACATGGCTTCACCGACCCCCGCGTTTGAGGACTCGGTGAAGGATGCCGAGCAGCGCGCCGGAAGGGGGATGGTTCGGATTCTGACCCCCAGCTTCAACGTCACTCCGGGTGGACCGGTCGAGCAGGAGCCGGCGCGTGTGCTGGATCTCTGCGCTTCGCTTGGCTGCACGTTCTGCATGCCCCACCAGGGTGTCACCGACCGCCTTCTCGACCGCATGAGCGACACCATACGCGACTGGGACACCTACGCGAAGATGATACGCGAGCGAGGCATGATACCCGGTCTGTCCACGCACATGCCCGAAACCGTCGTCGTGGCGGACAAGACCGGTGCGGATGTCGAAACGTACATCCAGATCTACAACGCTGCCGGGTTCCTGATGCAGGTGGAAGCCGACTGGGTGATGCGGGTGATACGCAACGCGAAGAAGCCGGTCATGACAATCAAACCGCTTGCCGCGGGCAGGCTGCTGCCTCCGGTAGGACTGGCGTTTGCGTGGAACACGATCCGCGATCAGGACATGGTGGTGTGCGGCACGGCGACGCCCGATGAAGCGCGGGAGATCATCGACCTCTCGCTCGAT
Source organism: uncultured Fibrobacterota bacterium (assembly GCA_964546395.1). Lineage (GTDB taxonomy): Bacteria > Fibrobacterota > Chitinivibrionia > Chitinivibrionales > CAZJJT01 > CAZJJT01. The sequence continues at coordinate 6,783 of CAZJJT010000221.1, read as the reverse complement.
TTCATCGAACGCCGCATTCCCGCCAACAGACTCCAGACCACACGCAGCAAGAAGACGCTGCAGTGAATCGGTGCGCGGTGGGCGCTACTGCCGACGACAGAACCGGTACGACCGGCTCACCCCTGCGCACTCAACGACGCACACCAGAACACCACGCGGAGCAGCGAGCGGCATGCGAATGTCCGTGACACGTGCCGCTTCCGAGCTGCTGAGCCGTCGCCTGGCAAGCAGCCGCCCCGACGCCGAGTAGAGCGAGACGGTGAACGCATCGAGGGTCGGCAGGAACAGCGGTACCCGCTGCGCACCGGCCTGCAGGTGGACGGTCCGGGCAAACGCCGGGTCACGAGGCCAGCGGACGCGGGAGTCCACCGATATCACCACCGGGCCCAGCAGCGCACGTGCGCCCTGGGGATTGGTGTACTCGTAGACCGCGACATACACGTCCGTGCCGGCTGAGTCCGGCACCGCGATTGTCTGTGTGCCCTGCTCCGGGGGCACCGAGCCGCTGTCGAGAACCGATCGGAAGGTTTCTCCTCCGTCAAGCGACACTTCGATACCCAGCACACCCACCCCCGCGCCCGCCGTCCAGGCAACAACGGCTGTGCCGCCGGCCGGCCAGGTGTCACCGACGGCCGGTGAGGTGATAATGATCGCGGTCGCCGACACGAACGGAGCGGTCGCCTCGTTGCTGTACCCGGAGCTGTCCATTCCCCTGAACGCCCGTACGCGATACGTGTAGAACCCGCTGACAACAAGCGATTGGTCCTCGAACTGGGTCTGCCCCGCGCCAGGCGACGCCACCGGCTCCCAGCTTCCCGCTTCGGACCGTCGCTCCACCACAAACCCCTCTTCATCGGTGGTGTTGTCGATCCAACTCAGCGAGGTCCCCTGGCTGTTCGCCATCTGCAGAGCAACGAGGTAGGACGGCGCCACGAGCACGCCGCCAAGCGCAAGCGTGACGACGCACAGTGCGGTGTTGTCCGCACCGCCCCCGGAGACTACCAGCGTATCGACGTGCAGACCTGGAGCCAGTGCGCCAGCATGTACCGACAGCTGCACATGCTGGGTGTCGCCGGTCCCCAGAGCGCTCGCAGTCAGCCAGGCCGACGATGTAGCGCAGGAAACCGTGCTCAGCGTGCCGTGGCCCGCGTTGGACACGACGAGTGTGTCAAGCGTGTCCCCGCTGTACACCGCGGCCGTCCGGTCGAGCGCAATGGCCGGCCCGCTCATGTCCGGAAGGGCTCCGGGCCAGAAATCACACGGGTTGATCACCACCCCGCCGAATGACGCCGTGTCGAAGTGCCAGTACTCGCCTGTCTCACGATTGAACAGGTACGCTCCTTCGCTGCCGCCGAAGCCGTGCAATGCCACCAGCCACTCGTCCCCGGCGTGCGGCGGGGTCGCCCACCGCTCCTCCCAGACTTCGGGCGGCAACGCCACGGTGTCGACAAACGCGCGCCGCTGGCAGTCGTTTGCACAGCCGAAGGTGTCAGCAACGCACCCGCCGCCCCAGCAACGCGTGTACGGGACGCTCGGGCAACAGCTCTCCAGCGTGTCGCGCGAGTAGAAATGCACGCTGCGATGATAGGGCTTGGTGGAGCCGATCTCGTGGCCGTCCATCGACATCGCGGCACCGCAGTTGCCGATGTAGTGCACCATCGTGTCGGCGCCGGTAAGGTCCCAGCGCCGGTGGCGGTACCCCGCGGCACCATCCGCGGTGATACTCATCGTCACGCTGAGCGCCGTATCGCGGTACACAGTGTCCACCAGTCCCGTTGAGGCATCCACGCGGTACACCCGGTCGAAGGGGCCCTGCCACATGTGCCAGCCCGCTCCGTACCCGCCTGCCCAGTAGATATGGCCCGAGGGCAACCAGTACAGCCACGGGTTGGCGGGGGCGCGAACGCCCCCGGCATCGGTCAGCAGGTCACGATACCCGGCACCGTCCACGCGAAGGATACGGATCCTGCCGTCACCCATCCGCACCGCCACCTCCCTGCCATCGGGCGAGAAGCAGCCCCGCGGGTGGGCCCCCGCGGGCGCGAGCCACAGCGTGTCGCCTGTGGCCATGTCATACAGGATCACCGCACCGGGCGCTGTCGTAAGCAGCACGGTGCCATCAAGACCGAACCCTCGAGCCGCCAGCAGCCCTGCGCAGAACAGAGCGAATCGCGCGTATCCCGTTACTGTGCGAGCCATTTGCCCCCCCCGGCGGACCGTGCGCCTGCAACTCGATTGTACCGCTGCAACCGGCGAAAGACAATGGTTGACTCTACCACAGCAATGTGGTTGCCTCACGTGGTCGGCTACGGTCTATACCAGGCTCTGCTCCACGAACCGCCGGTACATGCCGTTCTCGCGGGCAAGCAGCTCCTCGTGCGAGCCAGACTCCGCCACCCTGCCCTCATCGAGAACCAGGATTCGGCTGCAGTTGCGGATGGTGCTGAGGCGGTGGGCGATGATGAACGCGGTGCGACCCTCGAGCATCCGCTCGATGCTCTCCTGGATCATGCGCTCCGTTACCGTGTCCACTGCGCTGGTGGCCTCGTCGAGGACGACGATCGGCGGGTCTTTGAGGAACACGCGCGCAATGGCGAGTCGCTGTCGCTGACCACCCGAGAGTGTCACGCCCCGCTCACCCACCCGCGTGTCGAGCCCGTCGGGCATGCGCTCGATACTCTCCAGGACGTTGGCTGCCCGGCAGGCGTTGCGAAGGTCGTCTTCGGTGCGGTGCGGGTTGGCGAACAGCAGGTTGTCGCGGATCGTGCCATAGAACAGGAAGGTGTCCTGGAACACGATCCCCGTGTTGCGCCGTATGCTGACCTGTTTATAGTCACGCAGATCACGCCCGTCGATACGAATGACGCCGTTGCTGGGATCGTAGAAGCGCAGCAGCAGCGACACCATCGTGCTCTTACCGCTGCCCGTCGGCCCCACCAGTGCAATCTTCTCCCCCGGCTGCACATCCAGGCTCACCTCCTGCAGCACCGGGGTGTCCGAGCGGTATGAGAACGAGACACCCTCGAACTCGATGCGGCCTCGCGCATGTTCGGGTTTCATGGTGATCGCGTGGTGACGGTCGGCGAGGTCCGGTGCCAGCCGCATGAATTCGATGATACGCTCGAGAGCGACGGTTCCCTGGATCACAGTGTTGTAGAAGTTGATGAACATCTGGACGGGGTTGTACACGAAATTCGCGAGCACAATGAAGGACGTCACGGTACCGATGGTGACCCCGCCGAAGCCATACAGGATGCAGAGGCCGCCCACACCGGTGATCAGCAACCGTGACACGTCGGCGGTGCTGTACATGATCTGGTGGTTGACACTCCAGACACGCATGATCTCGTTCTGCACATTGTACTGCTCACGGTTCGCGTTGCGGTAGGTGTCGGCCGTGGAGTGTTCCATGTTGAACGCTTTGATCTCGCGGATACCGCTGATTGTCTCCTGCACCTGCGAGTTGATCACCGAGATGCTTTCGCGCTGCCGGCGGTACATGGGCTTGAGCTTGACGTGTATCGAGTAGCCCGCGTACGCAAGCAAGGGCACGGGGAGCATTGCTATGACAAAGAGCAGCGGCGACTGAACAACCATCAGCACCGGCGCCACCGCGAACTGCAGCACGCAGTACGACAGGAAGAAGCTGCTGCGGAGCAGGTTGCTGAGATGCGTGGCATCGTCGACCGCCTTGGTCATGATCGTGCCGGTGCGCTCGTCGGTGAAATACCCGATCGACATCTTGTTGATGTGCGCCATGATCGCCAGACGGATGTCGAGCAGCACGCTTTCGACGCTACGCGTGGTCAACCGGTGCATCACGACGCCGATGGCGTTGGCGATGAGTATGAACGTCGCCAGGCCTGCCAGGTACACCACTGTGTACAGCACGCGGGCACGGATGTCGAGTTCTGCCGGAGGCTCAAACGTCATCCCGAACAGCTTCGCCGATTTGCCCATCAAGACCAGGTCGATGTAGAACCTGATGGTCATGGCCGGCAACAGATTCAGGAATGCATTGATGAACCACAGCGTGTAGACAACGCGCAGTGGTTTCTTGTGCGGCTTGACGAATTGCCAGAAATCGCGGAAGTAGTGGATCTTGAGTTTTGCGGGTTCTTCGAGTCCGACCGGTATGCGCGGCGCCATGGTGAGTCCCCCTGCGGAGCAGGGAAACTACACGATGTCACTCGGGTGAACGGCGGTCACCGCGCCGCTTCGACATCCCCTACGCAAGAGCTGGAGCCACTTCGGAAACGGCGGGCAGGTACGCCCCGTACCCCTGTAGCGTCTGCCGGAGAACACTCGCGTCCACGGCGTGGACATTCGGAGTGTCATCGCCCACCACCATCGCCGCCGCTGCCCCTGCCGCCTCACCGAGGCACATGCAGACCGGCATGATGCGGATGGCCGAGAACGCCTCGCGGTCGCAGGAGATGCAGCGGCCTGCAACGAGCACGTTGCGCAAGCCCTTGGGAGTGAGACAACGATACGGGATGCCGTGGGACTCGCCGGGGCCGAAGCGTGTGGCATCCTTGCGCTTCGCCATCGATTCCTGACCACTGGCCAGTGCCTGCACTTCTTCCCACGAGGTGTGAATGTCGATGAAAAAGCTGTTGCGGGCGATCTCGTCGGGGAACGAGCGGCGCGCCTGGTGGTCATCGAGGGTGAGTTCGTAGTCACCAGCGATCCTCCGGGTCTCGCGCACCCCCAGCAGTGAGGCTGTCGCTGCAAGGTAGGCGTCGCCGAACCCGGCCGTGAAGTACTTACGGAGCGCCTCGCGGATCTGCGCTGCCAGCCGACGGCCTTCCACCAGAGCGCCGCTCATACTCTGCGGGTCGGTCCCGTCAACGTCCCACAGGTGTCCGGCGTTGTACGCGTGAGTAGCAGGGCCGACTGCGTTCCCCGCGTGGACCCAGGTGTCCTTGATGAGCGGAAGCGCGCTGTCGCGCATGGCGAGCAGCCCCAGTCGCTCCTTCGGCCAGTGGTTACGGTAGCACGGATCCACGTTCGACATCATGAAGCAGTGCGTGACAGGTTGCATGGTCCCGGCGCTGTCACCCTTCGCGTATTCTGCCCCTGCCCACGCAGCCACGTCACCGTCACCGGTGCAGTCGATGAACACCCGGGCACGATAGGCCGTGAGTCCTGCCTTGTTTGCCGTAACGACCGCGTCCACTTCTCCTTCGCTGCGCATCTGCACGCCGGCCACCGCCGTGTGGAACAGCACTGTCACGCCGGCTTCAGTCACCATATCATCGTAGACACGTTTGAGCAGTTCGCCATCAATCGATCGCAGGTCAAGCCGCTCGTACTCCGCGCCGTACAGACGGTGGCGGAGCTCCGCGGCCAGCCCGCGACAAATCAGCTTCTCGCCGTCGTCGTAGCCGCACCATGCCAGCACCAGTCCGGAGGTCCCCATACCCCCCAGACAGGCCGTGCCCTCGAGCAGCAGCGTGCGTGCCCCATCTCGTGCCGCGGCAACTGCGGCCATGCAACCGGCCGGTCCACCCCCTGCCACCACAACGTCGAACGTGTCGTCAAGGGGCACCGCGTGCCTGAAATCGATGGTACCCGCCATGTCCGGCCTCCTTCGGGTCAACTCACAACACTCGGTCACCCCCAATGTAGCCGGGCCGGACCTCACGTACCTGTGAACGCGTGCTGAAGTATCTTAGTTTATATGCTGCTATTCGGCATATAGACACGTCTTCCTGCGAGGGGCACATGGACGCGGCAACTGTGGAGGAGGTGACGAGTGTTGTGGCAGGGATGTCGCGTCTGAGCGGCCTGCACGTGACCTGGAAATGGTTCACCGAGACCGAGTCCCGAAGTCTCCCCACGAGCATCTCCAACCACAACAACCCGTTCTGTGAGGCGGTCAAGAGCATCGAGGGGCTGTCGGAGCAGTGCAAGCGCGACGATATCTACCGTTTCACGTCTGGAGCGCCGGTACCGCGCACGCCGTTCCTCAAACAGTGCCATGCCGGGATAACCGAGATCCTCGTGCCCGTGTACCGAGGTGACGATTGCGTGGGCATGCTCTATGCGGGACCGACACGGCCGCCGCGCGGCTCGTGCCCCTACGGCCGAGCGCGTCGGGCGTTCCGCGAACTGCCGCTGCTCGACCGCCGCGTGCTCGGCGATGTTGCCGCGGTGTTGAGCTTTGTTGCGCGCAGGCTGGGTGGCACGGTGGAACCAGCCATGCCGGCGCCGCCCGCGGGTGGGCCGCTCGAGGGGCGCATTGCTGCCGCAGTCCGTCTGATTGAGCAGCGGCTTGCAGAGCCGCTGCGGGCTGGTGAGGTCGCCCGCGCGTGCGCGCTGAGTCCCTCCCGCTTCACGCACGTGTTCACTTCTGCGCTGGGAATACCGTTCTCGTCGTATCTCGCACAGCGCCGCATGTCCCGGGCGCGACGCCTGCTGGTGCAGTCGGATCTGTCTGTCAGAGATGTCGGGCAGGCGTGCGGCTACGCCAACCAGGACTATTTCTCCGCCGCGTTCTCTAAGGCGCACGGTGTGTCTGCCACGCACTACCGGCATCGCCATGCCGCGAAGGTTCTCCCGTGAGCAGGGCCGCTACAATCCGACCTCACCGAGGCTGAGAGGGATTCCCCGCTCCTTGAGCTGCCTCTGAAGCAGCGTGACCGGCAACGCACTCGGCATTGTCTTGCGCGCCACCGACAGCCCCGCTGCAGCACCAGCCACTTCACCGGTGAACGCCGCCGCGGGGATCACCCGGGAGACATTCCACGCTTCACCGCTCTCGGCACTGATGCAGCGGCC
>CAZJJT010000220.1:0-7474 GCA_964546395.1 uncultured Fibrobacterota bacterium | reverse complement strand
CGTTGCAGATTTCGATGTGGGTATCACCGATAGTCGCGCCGACTTCGATAACGTTGCCGCACGAACAGGTGAATTTCGCCATCTGGTACTTGGGGTGGACTTTCGCTCTCAAGGGAGACCTCCACGAACCGGGAATGCATCATCATGCCGCAAACAACGGAAAATAGTTGCCTCCGGGGGAGATGTCAACGATGCGCGACGGGGCCGTCAAGAATCGCCCGTGATACCACGCTGCCGTTGAGCATCACGTTCCAGACGCCGCTGCCGGGCCGCTGCCAGTGGCCGGTCTGGAACAGATTGCGCAGGTGTGTCCGGGTCGGCATCCTGGCCTCGCCGTACAGTGAGCAGGTGTTTTCATACCCGTATATCGCGCCCTCCGTGTTGCCCGTGTAGCGCTGGTACGTGTCCGGCGACCCGGTCTCCATCACCTGGATCGCGCCGCGGATGCCGGGGATGCACTGTTCGGCCTGTACGAGCATGTTCTCGGCGGCCCTGAGCTTGTCCTCGCGCCAGTTGGCGGAGGCGCGCTGGGCGGCGAAGCGCATGAGCAGCAGAGTCGGGTGTGTCGACTCCTCCGCGGGCCTCAGGACGATGACGTGGTCGGCGTTGACCGGGTCGGTGCGGGCCCTGCGAAATGCGTCCTCGTGATCCTCGCTGCCATAGATGAGCGTCACACAGGACGGAATCTGCGCGAGTATGTCGGGCGAGACACCGAGGTACACCCCGACGACCGACATCGACGGGTTGAGATTGCGCGCGCGGCGCACCCAGCGCCGGCTGCGCGAATGCTCGGGAAGCAATTGAGTGTGCAGCGCGAGCGGCGCCACGTTGCTCACCACCAACCCGGCCTCGTACTCACTGCCGTCCGTGCACCGCACAGCCCGTACCTGCTCTCCCTCAACCACCAGTCCGCTCACCGCGGTCCCCGTCCGCACCTCGCCGCCGCAGGCGCGCACCACTCCCGCAAGCTCTTCAGCAAGCCGTGAGAACCCGCCGCGCACGTAGTGCGATCCCTCGAGGTAATGCATCGCGAACATCATGACGCAGAACACGGTCGCCGCCTTCGCCGGCGGCATTCCCGCGTACGGCCACATGGCGTGCAGCGTCGCCCGCAGTGCGGGGTCGCGGGTGATCGAGTCGAGATAGTCGGCATACGGACGATTGTGGTACTTCTGCACGAACTCCCGGTTGTGCTCGACGAACCCCTCCTCGAAGTCGAATCCGGCCGCTTCCACCGTGCGGTAGAAGCGCTGCGCGTCGTCGAAGAACCCCTGCAGAGCCTCGCGCGCTGCCGGGAACCGCCCGAAGAAGTACTCGCGAATGTCTTCCGTGCGCGAAGGAATCGTGAATGTGCTGCCGGGCATGTGCGCCGAGAACATCGTCGGCAATTCGACCGTTGGCACCTGCTCGCGGATACCCAGGCGCTCGAGAATCGTGTCGACTATGCCGCCGCGGCCCATAGGCACCGAGTGTATGCCGGAGCTGAACTCGTAGGCTCGTCGACGGAAGCTGTGCGCGTAGCCGCCCACGCGAAGGTGCTTCTCGAGGACCAGCACACGCAGTCCCGCCCGTGCCAGAAACGCAGCGCATGTCAGGCCGCCGACGCCGGAGCCGATGATCAGTGCGTCCAGTGTTGCCATCCGGTCATCGGTGGGGACAGGGAAGACAGGGCGGCGGATGAGGGCAGTGCTGAAGACGAGACCGAGCGACAGCGTCCCGCGTGCGTCACCTTGTCTGTCTGCTCCATCTTCCGCCCCATCCTCTTACACCTTGGACACGCTGCGCCGAAGCCCGCGTGCGACAGCGTCACGGACCTGCTGCGAAAACTCGCGCGAGCGCATGACGTTTTCGGCTTTCTGCCTGAATGTCTCGAGCGCTTCCTCGTGGTTGGCGTCGCGGAAGAATTCCTTCCACAACCGGACAAACCCCTCGCGGAGTTTCTCCACGCTCAGGTGGCGGGGGGTGAACACGACGTTGGCACAGTTGTACTGCCGCCAGTCGCGGGGCAGCAGGAACCGTCCCTCGGCCTCTATGCGTTTCCAGAACGGCGTACTGGGGAACGGCGTGGCGATGAAGAACTCGGCGGTCTTGACCCTGGCGCGGTGGCAGAACTCGAGTATGAGGTCGAACTGGTCTTCGCCGGCGCAGTCGAACCCGACGCCGAACGAGCCGAAGAAACGGATGCCGCGGTCCTCGAGCTGTTTCACCAGGTCGAGCGTTCGCTGCCACGCGCCCGAGTGGCGCTTGTAGAAACGGGCACTCATCGGGTCGCTGGCGAACACGGTGTACATGCTGCGCGCGCCCGCCGCCGCCAGGGCATCGAGGAACTTCGGGTCGTTGTTCATAGCGGGCGAGCAGGAGAGGAACATGTTGACGTTGTACTCGCGGATGCGGTCGCACAACTCGTACATGTACTCTTCTATCTTCGGCCGTTTCAGCATGACCATGTCGTCGGTGACATAGAACTCGCGTCCCGACAGCGCCTCGATATCCCTCACCACTTCGTCGATGGGCCGCAGCCGGATTTCGTCGCCCTGGTAGAACGGAACGTTGCACCATTCACACTGGAACGGGCAGCCCCGGGTGACCGACACCAGCGAGGCATGCCAGTCGTACTTGTCCTCGACGTCGAATATGCCGGCTTTCGGGCGGGCGATCTCCGCCGAGGAAGGCAGGCAGGCGGCCTGGTAGCGACGCTTGAGCCGTCCCATCCGCGCGTCTTCGACTATCTGCGCGAACACCGTGTCCGCCTCGCCCACGCATACGCTCGTACAGTGTTTCGCCGTGTCCTCGGGCATCATCGACGGGTGCATGCCGCCCATCACCACCTGCCGGCCGCGGCTGAGAAACTCGTCACCGAGGCCGTACGCATACGCGGTCTGGGGCGTGAAGAAGCTGATGGCGATCAGATCCGCTTCGTCGTCGAGATCCACCTCTTCCACGTTCTGGTCAACTACCCGCCACTCCACGTCGGGAGGCAGCAGGTTGACGAGGATCGGGATGCCCATGGCCGGGGGCATGCGGAACGACCACGTGGCCGCAATCGCAGGAAACTCGGCGAGGTCCGGGTAGGTGTCGAGAAACTTGTCGAACCGGGGGTAGACAAACGTCACGCGCATCGTCTATCCCTCCACCGTGGTGTTGACATGCCGGAACGAGCGGAGCGTGTCCTCGGGCCGGCGGCTCTCGTAGAACGAGTTCCACAGGTCACAGAACCCGTCCACCAGCCGCTCTTCCGTGAACGCCAGTGGCCGGAATACGACATTTCCGGTATTCCACAGGTCGTAGTTGCGGTGCAGCACACGCCCCTCGGCCTCGACCTGATCGCCGAAAGGGGTGCCCGGGAACGGTGTATTGATATAGAACTCGGCCAGGTCGATACTGGCGTCGTGCGCGAACTGCTTGACACGGTCGAACACCCCCTCGTCCTGCTCGTCAAACCCGACGCCGAACGAGGCGAAGAAGTGGATCCCCGCATCCTCTATCATGCGCACCAGGTCCACCCCCTGCTGCCACTCCTCGGGCGTGCACTCGGGGCTGAGCAGCTGACGAGATACGCGGTCGTAGCCGAACACGGTGTACATCGAAGCCGCGCCGCCGGCCTTCAGCGTGCGGTAGAACGCCGGGTCCGGCAACATCATCATGGTGGCGGCGAGGAACACGTTGATGTCGAGGCCGGCGGTGCGCTCCATGAGTTTCAGCAGGTACTGCGTGTACTTCTTCCCGGGGAGCATCACCGTGTCGTCGGTGATGTAGAACTCCTTGTAGGGCATGGTCACGATGTCTTCCACCACGTTGTTAACCGGGCGCAGCCGCACGTTGGTGCCTTCCTTGAACGGAATCGGGCACCCCGCACAGCGCACCGGGCAGCCGCGTGAGACCAGCACCAGGTGCGCCTCCCACTTGTACCTGTTGCTGTTGAAAATCTCGCGTTTGGGAAGCGGCATATGCTCGAGGCGATAGGGCGGGTACTCATGCGCATGGTACAGCGGCTTGAGAGAACCGGCGCGCAGGTCGGCAAGGAGCGCATCCCACACGGGCTCCACTTCCCCCACGCACACGGCATCCGCGTGCCTCCCTGCTTCCTGCGGTGCGACCGACGGATGGATGCCGCCGAGGACCACGCGGGTGCCCCGCTTGCGGTACTCGTCCGCCAGCGCGTAGGCCCTGCTGGCCTGGGGCGTGAAACAGCTGATGAACACGGCATCGACCGTTTCGTCGAAGTCAACGGGCTGCCCGATATTGTCATCGGTCAACCGCATCTCGACATCGGGCGGCGCCAGGGCGGCGATGATCGGCAGGGCCAGGGATGGCGGCATGGTGTAGTCACCAATCACGTGTTCCCGCACGAGACCGGCAAGCGACGCGTGGCCCTCGAGGAACTTGCGGAACTTCGGGTATATCAGCCGGAGCGTGAGACCGGAGCGGCGTGGGGCCGTGCGGCGCGGTGTGCCGCTCGCCGACAGGTCGCGCTCGATCGTCTTGGCCGCGCGATAGGCATTGTGCATCACGTTCCACACGCCCCCGCCCGGCTTCCCCCAGTGACCAGTCTGGTAGAGATTGTCCAGGTAGCTCTTGATAGGCAGTTTCGCCTCTGCGTACATGTCCTTGTCGTTCTCGAATCCGTATATCGCCCCGCCCGTATTGCGCGTATAGCGGTGAAACGTGTCGGGGGAACCGGCTTCGCCGCGTACCACCAGGTCCCTGATCCCCGGGTACAACTGGTCGGCCTTGGTGAGCATCGCCTCCGACACGGCCTTCTTGTCGGCGTGCCAGTCACTCGACCCGTCCATGTGCACGAAGTTCATCAGGGTCAGTGTCGGGGGCGTATCGGCCGTGTCGGTGGAGAGCAGCACGAGGTGGTCCATCTGCTGCGCCGAGCGTATCGGCGAGGCGGCCCATGCGTGCGCAGGATCAAGTGTGGCGAACCAGAACGAGACAGTATCGGGGAGCAGAGGAGTGGCGGGCGCCGACAGTCCGAGGTAGCTGATTACCGAAGATACCGAGGGCCGAAGGCGGTTCAGGCGGCGCCCCCAGAGCCCGCGGCGTGACTCCGAGGGGATCAGCCGCAGGTGAAGGTCGTAGGGGGAGATGTTTGATACCACAGTCCCGGCTTCGATGCGCTCCCCTGAGGCGAGCACCAGTTCGCGCACCCGGTTCTGCACCACGTGGAGTGCGGTGACTTCACTGCCGGTACGCACCAGGCCGCCCCGCGAGGTGATTGCCGATGCCAGCGCCCTGGCGACTTCGCCGAAGCCGCCCCGGACCGTGTGTGAGCCTTCGAATGCGTGCAGCGCCAGCATCACCGCGTAGAACACGGTCGGCGCCCGATCAGGGCATTTTCCCGCATACGGCCACATCGCGTAGAACACCTGCCGCAGTCGCTCATCGTCGATGAACCGCGAGATGTGGTCGGCGATCGAACGGTTGTGGAACCGGGTGACAAACGCCGTGTCCTCGTCGGTGAATTCCTCCTCGAAGCGCAGCAGCGGACGGCCCAGGGTGTCGTAGAACGTCCAGAGGTCGTCGAACAGCGCGCGGATCTGTGCCCGCTGCCCGGGAAAGTCGGCGCTGAGCGCCGCAATCATGTCTTCGCCGGACGCCGGAAGCGTGTACGAGAGGTCCGGGGAGGAGAAGTGGTAGGTCGATGGCAGGGAGACAGTCTGCACCTGGTCGCGGACACCCAGCACGCGCAGCATGTGATCGATTACGCTGCCCTCACCCATGGGCACCGAGTGTATTCCCGACTCGAACGTGAACGGTCCGCGCTTGAAACTGTGGGCGTACCCGCCGATCTTCGTGTGCTTCTCGAACACCGCGACGCGCAGACCGGCCTTCGCCAGCATCGCCCCGCAGGTGAGCCCGCCGAAGCCCGATCCAATCACTGCCACGTCATACGAACCGCTGTTGCCCATACCGTCTCGATTCTTCTGTCGCTCGCGCGACAGCTAGCCACAGGGCGTGAACCTCCTGCCATCCTCACGACACACCACTTGCGCCAGGTTCCGCGATGACACGACGGCGCGGGGGATACCCCCCGCCGGCTCGAGCCACTGGCCGGTCATATAGAAGTCGGCAAGTCCGGGAACTTTCTTCGCCAGCGAGTGCCCCACCGCCTCAGGCGTCGGCGCCCATCCCTGGTAGCTCCCCCGGTATATACCTGTGTACCGGTGGTACGTGGCGGGCGTCGCGACATCCATCTCCTCCAGCGTGCGTTTCACCCTCCCGAACCGGTCATCGAGGGCCCCCACCACCGCATCTGCCACACGCTGTTTCTCCTGCGCGTACGCAGCCCGGTCGGTGTCGCGAAGCGAGTGCCAGTAGTCGAAGTCGTGCGTGCGAAGGTGTACGACAAGGGCGGTCTTACCCGGCGGCGCCATGCCGGGGTCGAAGGAGCACACTCGCACCATCATGTCGTGCACCGTGTCGGCAGCGCCCACTCTCAGCGGACCGCGCAGCGGTGCCACCAGCTTGTTGGCGGTACCGTTGAACGTCTGGTCGACACCGAGTGACACCTGTATCAGCGGCGGGTACAGCGGGGCATCGCGGTAGTACCGGCGCAGTTCGGGACTCAGCCATGCCCCCCCGAGCATCGCGAACAGCGTCGCATGCCCGTCCGCGGCCGACACGGTGAAATCGGCACCCACGCGGTTGCCGTCGTGCAGCACCACGCCCCGGGCCCTGTTGCCGGCAACTTCGATACGGTCGACCTGGGCGTGGTAGTCAATCGTGCCGCCGAGGTCGCGGTAGCGTTGTTCGAGAAGACCGGCGACGCGGGCCGAGCCGCCCATCGGATACCCCGCGCACTTCATGCACATCCACCCGAGCGTAAACACCAGGCTCAGCGCCGAGAAGTACTCGTGACGCGGGAATATCAGCTGGAGCGCTTCACGCAGGTCTTCGTTGCGAAACCGTGCCGCGAACGAGGCGATGGTTTGAGGGCGCCATTTCATGACGAAGGGCATGAGCGGCCCGTGCCGAAGTGCCACGTGGAGGTAGTCGACGACGCCGTAGGTCTCGCGCGCCTTCTCCACCGGCAGGGGAAGTTCGGCCACTCTGCCGACCGCGTCACAGAACTCATCGATCGCTTCCCTGTCTTCGGGGCCGATCCGCAGCATCTCTTCGCGCAGCTTCTCCACGTCCTTGTACACCCGGAACGTGACGCCGCTGGGCCGCTCAATCAGTACGAACTCGTTGTAGTCGATGATGTCGAGGCGGGAGAAGTCGAGCACCTCGCCGATGATCCCGTGCCAGTTGAGCCCCGGGCTGGAGCCGGCGAGCCAGTTGGTCGCGCCGTCGAACACATACGCGCCGCGTTTCCACGAAACGCTTACGCCGCCCGGTCCCCCTGCCATTTCGAGGATACGGGTGCGGTAGCCGTTGGCCTGGAGGTAGCAGCCGGCTGAGAGCCCGGCGATGCCCCCTCCCACGATCACAGCGCTCGTGCGCTTCATGGGCTCCGTCCCGCGGCCCA
>CAZJJT010000219.1:0-7493 GCA_964546395.1 uncultured Fibrobacterota bacterium | reverse complement strand
CGCCCCCGCTTCTGCGGCAGATATTTCCTCTTCGCTCTCCTCACCCTCTTCCACGCTCACCTCTTCGGCAGGGGCCTCTTCCGGCTCGTCCTGCTCCTCCGCCCCGCGTGCGTGTTCTTCCTCCGCGTACGGTGAGGGCTCGAAGGGGTTTTCGACCTGCACCGGCTGCGCCTGCACCGTCTCACCATGCATCACCCGCTCACGGTCTTCCTCGGAGAACGACCCGAACTCCTCGTCACCGTAGATGTCGATTTCCTTTTCGACCATGCGTGAAGCCAGGCGGATGTTCTGTCCGTCACGGCCGATTGCCTGTGCCAGGTCCTCTTCGGCCACGATCACCACCAGGCGCTCTTCGCCGATGGGCATGATACGTTTCACCTCGGCGGGCGAGAACGCCCGGCGCACCAGCAGCGACTCTTCTTCGGTCCAGTTGATGATGTCGATGCGCTCGTTTGACAGCTCGCGCACGATCGCCTGCACACGGTTGCCGCGCATTCCTACGCACGCCCCCACCGGGTCGACCCGTGAGTCGTTGGTGCTTACCGCGATCTTCGAGCGGTGGCCCGGATCGCGCACCGCCTTCACAATCTGGATCGTGCCGTCGTATATCTCCGGTACCTCGAGTTCGAACAGGCGCTTGAGGAACTCGGGAGAGCCGCGCGAGACAATCACCTGCGGCCCCTTCGGGTTGTTCTTCACTTCCACGATGCACGCCTTGATCGTGTCGCCCTGGCGGTAGTGCTCCTTGCGGATCTGCTCGCGCCACGGCAGCAGTGCTTCCGTACGCCCGAGGTTCACCAGGATGTTGCCGCGGTCGATCTGCTGCACCGTGCCCGAAATCAACTCGCCGATACGCTCGCTGAAATCGTTGAACACCTTCGTGCGCTCCGCTTCACGGACCCGCTGCATGATCACCTGCTTGGCGGTCTGGATCGCCGTGCGGCCGAACAGGCTGATGTCCAGATCCTGGATCAGCTCGTCTCCCACCTCAAGGTCCGAATCGACCTTGCGCGCTTCCTCGAGCGATATTTCCTTCTCGGGATCCATCACCTCTTCCACCACGGTCTGCCGGGTGTACACCTCGATGTCGCCGCTCTCCCGGTCCACCTTCACGTCGATGTGCGCCGGACCGTCCAGAAGCCGTCGGGCGGCCGTCGCCAGGGCATCCTTCAACGCGTCAAGCACCAGGTCCACGCCGATGCTCTTCTCCTTGGTGACCCGCGTGAGCGCGTCAATGATCTCTCCCGCCTTCAGCACTTCTGTCTTCGACTTCCTGTTCATCGACCTACCAGTCCTTCCTCAGTATCCACTCAGAACGGCAACTGGGCCTTCCCCAGCACAATGTGCCCCAGCGGCACTTCCACCTCGCGGCCGTCGACCGCCAGACGAAGCACGCCGTCTGCACAGCTCTGCACCACACCCGCCACCCGTTTCTTGTCCTCGACTGGCGGATCCACTTCCACCACTACCGGCCTTCCCCGCAGGCGGGCGTAGTCTCGCTCCGAACGAAGCGGCCGGTCGATTCCCGGTGAAGACACCTCGAGCGAGTACGGACCGTTCGAGAAGTCCTCTACGTCAAGCATCACCGACAACTCGCGGCTCGCCTGTTCGCAGTCACCGACACTCACCCCGGACGGCTTGTCGACATACACGCGCAGGAGCGAATGCTTCCCTGCACGATGGTACGCCACGTCGTACAACTCAAGACCCATGGCCCGGAGTTTCTGTTCAATCAGCGTACGAAGTTCCTCTATCGATGGCATACGAGTCGACTGCCTGGATACAAAAAAACGGGCACAGGGCCCGCTCCTTGTACCTCACAAATCGGGTGATCATTTAAAGATACAATACGCGTCCCCGGCTACACAACCACCGTGGCGTCTGCTGCCGTATCGTCCTCACCCGGTGTATCTTTCGACGTTGGGGGCCGCATGCAGCGGTCCGCACGGAGGTGCCGCATGGATAGCAGGGCAGTGAGCGTGGCAGTGTTTCTCGTCGTGTTCCTCGTGCCGATGACCGCGCTGTTCGTATGGAAATTCATTGTGCCCGTGCTGCGATCACCCAAGGAGAAGCGGCAGGTGACGCAGAGCCCTGCGGCTGAGGAGGGCGCCGAGACGCAGCAGCGGTAGCGCCGGCCAGCGGAACGGTCGGGAACGGTCCTCCATGCCCCTGCACACGGCCTCGGCGCGCAGTGCGAACCACCCGAGATCGGCATCGGTGCAGTCGAGGAACACCCGCTGCAGAAGCAGAAACACCTTCTGCTCGAATCGCATCCGCCGGCGCCAGCGTGCGCTGTAGCGGCGCAGGGCTTCCGGCGGGGCCGCACGAAGTCCGAGCAGGCACGAAACCAGCAGATCGGCGGCTTCCAGCGTGTTCATGATCCCGCCCGCGGTCAGCGGGTTCACCTGTCGCGCCGCATCACCCACCACTGCCACGTTGCCGATACTCAGACGAGAGGGACAGATGCTCACTGGCGCACAGCCGCAGATCAACTCACGGCGTTCGCTGCCCGGGAACCGCGTGCCAAGAAACGCATCCAGCACGCCGAGCGCCGAGCGCCCGTCGCGCGTACCGCCGTACAGTCCGGCTCCCACCGACACGTCGCCGGTGCCCCGGGGGAACACCCACACGTAGCCATGGCCGGCGGTGTGCTGTCCGACATAGAAGTGCAGCAGTCGCTCGGCGCAGCAGTCGCTGTGCAGGCGGTACTGCGCGGCACTGTACGTCTCGTCAAGACGGAGTGGTCCGCAGATTCCCGACCACCGTCCGACCCGGCTCTCCGGCCCGTCGGCGCCTATCACCACCCGCGCTTCCACCGTGTCGCCGTCGGCGCACCGCACGCCGCTCCATGTGCCGCGCGGTCCTACCAGCGCGGTGACAGTGGTCCGCAAGCGCAGTTCCGCTCCGGCCCCGAGCGCCCGCCGCGCAAGTTCCTGCTCGAACCGCTCACGCCGCAGCACCACACCCGTGTCGGGGATGCGGCGGCACAGCGGTGCCGCCCCGTCGATGTGCACGGCCAGCCCCGCCACGTCCGTGGCAATCCACGACTCGTCGACATCCATGAACCGTCGCAGTTCGGCCCGGTTCCCGGTGGCCTCACCACACCGCACCGGCAGGCCGATCTCGGCGCGGCGGTCGACGATGCACACGCGCCGGCCGGCCGCCGCGAGCTTCCATCCCGCATACAGGCCGGCAATCCCCGCGCCGACACACACCACGTCATAGCTCACCATCGTCTCCTGCCCTACCTGTGCGAGTCGTGCGGCCCGACCCAATGGCCGGCGGGGGTGTCGAAGCGCCACCCGTCACCATCGACAGCCACTGCCGTCTTCGGCCACTGAGCGGCAAGCATTTCGTTGGTCTCGCGCAGGCTGCGAATCCCGCTCACCGCATCGGCAACCACCACGTTCTGCGCGCCGGCCGCCGTCGCGTAGCGCAGCGACTGCGCAGGTGTCTCCCCGCGGAGCACGCTCGCGAGGAACCCTGCTATGGCGCTGTCTCCCGAGCCCGTGGCGCTCACGACGCGATCGACCACGAACGGCGGCTCCCACAGTTCGCGTTCGCACCACTCGACGCCCATGCCCTCCATCGCCCGTCCCATGCGGCCCAGTCGGGTGGCGGAGCCGGTGCGAGCGTAGATCCCGCGGTGACCGGACTTGAGCAGCACCACTCCGGCGCCAAACGAGAGCAACTGCGCGGAGAGGCGCGAGTAGTCGGCAGGCGCCATCAGGTCGAGCGGGTCGACGCCCCTGCGGTGCGCCTCTTCACGCCGCAGGAGAAACGTCTCACGCTCCAGCGCGAACGAGACCTCTTCGGCACTGGGCACGAAGATATCGACGTGGGGGAGGGCGGCGCGAAGTACCGCGTACCAGTCAACCTTCCCGCTTTCCGACTCGGGGTCGGGAAGAGACATGTCGAGAGATACGGTGACCCCACGCTGCCGGGCGCGCTTGAGCAAGTCCACCAGTTCGGCTCCGCTGTCCGCGTACATCCGCCGCATCAGCGGCGGATACCCGAAGTGGAACATCCGTACCGCGTCGAGCCGCTCGTAGGGCACATCGTCGGCGCAGAACGTGTCGTTGGCGCCTGGGCTGTGAAGGAACACACGGTCGAACCCCGGTGCAGCAATCACTATCGTGTACGAGGTGCCCTCACCGGGCACCGTGATAATCCCCTCGTGGGCCCCGTACTCGCGCATCTTTTCCACCACCGAGCGCCCGAATGCATCATCACCCACTTTGCCCATCAGCATGGCCCGCGCGCCAAGTGTTACCAGCGCCAGACCGGTGTTGGACACCGGACCGCCCGTCGATACCACGCATCCGCCCACGTTCACCAGTTTGCCCGGCGTCAGCAGCTCCCCGAGCGACTGCGCGGAAGTCGGATTGAACGCCGGTGTGATATCCAGGCAGAGATGGCCGGCGACAGCAATATCCCAGGTGGTGCTCATCAGGTGCTCCTCCCCTGCGGTTGCTCCACAACATACACACGGACCCCATACGGGGCCAGGCGGTCACGGAGTTTCAGCGCGCCGTTCTCTCGCACCGACGTGACCTTTGTCCCACACGCAAGCTCCCACACCTTCGAGCGCTGGGGCACTCGCGGCACGGTGGTCGTCACCCTGGCCATGCGCGGCGTAGTGTTGAGCACGAACACGATGCGGCTGCTGCCGCTCGCCAGCACGCGTCCCACCACGTCGGGCACCGACGTCCATGCCGGACGGGCGACCGAGCGGTTGAGCCTGCACAGCCACCGCCGGAGATTGGGGTCATCGTGCGTGGCATACGCCATGAATGGGTTGCTGCCGATGTAGACAGCGCGGCCCTCGCCGAAGCGGTTCTCCACAACCGCCGGCTCTCCGGTGACAAACCGTCCCGTCACACGCCCGCCACAGGTACTCAGCACTTCCTTGTGCATCCGCGTGCCCACGAGCATGCTCCCTATCCTGAGCTTCGGGATAAGCGAGCGGTGCATCGTGCGGACATCCGCGCGACGGCACCCGAACAACTCGTCGAGTCCGTTGCCGGGCACCACGGGGCACACACCCATGCTGTCGTCGAACTGCCCCGAAGAACCTTCGAGCACGACGGTGCCGCCCGCCGCCACGTACGCGGCGAGCGTGCGTGCGGAAGCCTGCGAGATGCGCGGTGAGAACGGCACGTACACTACCCGGTACCGCGAGAAGTCCTCGTCGACCTGGTCTGTGTCGAGACGGATGATGTCGATGGGGTAGTCGCAGTGCCAGAGCGCCTTGTGTATGCCTTTGATGCTGTTCTTGACCGCGTCGGCGCACCCCACCGCGGTCCAGTTGACGATGTCGTTGGTGGGGTCCCAGGCAAGTGCGATGTCGTTGCGGGGGAGTTGCGCGCCCCTGAAGAGCCCCTCATGCCGATCGAGCGTTTCGGCGAATCGCTGCACGGCTTCGAGCCGCGCATGCGGCGTACCGTCAAGGTTGGTCAGCCCGAACCCGTACTCCAGGCCGAACGACTCGTTGCGGTACTGCCAGTAGAGGATCCCGCGTGCGCCCTGCGCAATACCCGACCACGACCACATCGACAGTCGCTCCGGGCTCACTTCACCCGGGTCGAACACCCCCTCCTTACGGTCGATTGTAGCTTCCATGGTGGAAGAGCCGCAGTACTCACACACGGGTTCGGCGTCGTTGCGGTGCACTCCCATTCCGTATGGACCGGCCTGCAACTCCGCCATCCAGAACTCCTTGCCCCGCGCCGCGCACCGCGCACCTGCCATCGCTATGAAATACTCGTGCTCCGGGCCGCACTGCGGAAACGCCGCCGTGCCGTACTTGTCCACCATCGAGGCCATACGGTAGTCGTCGATGCCCTCCTTGGCCAGGTTGCGGGTAACGCCGCTGCCGCCACGCGTGTGAATCATGACACAATGGGCGGGGTCATGGCGGCGGATGGTGTCGACGCGCCACTCGAGTGCCTGCAGCAGACTCTCGAGCGCGAAGCGTCGCCAGTCAAGCCAGTCGTTGTACATGCCGCGCCGCCGCGGCGGCTGCACCTCTCCGAAACAGCCGTAGTTGCGGCGCCACGCCGCGTTCAGAGCGTCAACCGTGCCGTACACCTGTTCCAGGTGCTGCCGGAACGCCGCAATCGAGTGCTCGCAGTAGCAGTAGAAGTGGTCGTTGTAGCGGCCCGGCTCAAACATCGGCTCGTTGTGCGGCTCCCAGCACTCGAGCGCCGGATGGCCGGCGAAGGCGCCGACAAGCTCCGCGATGTAGCGCGTGCCGTGTTCGACCACGGCCGGGTTGTGGAAACACAGGCCCGGGAAATGGGGTTCGAATATACGGACATCGACGTGGAAGAAACGGTGGGGGAGGGTGACATGATCGGCTGCGGCGATCTGACTCTGAAAGTGCTCGAAGTGCCAGGTCATTCCACCTGCTGCATCGCCGTGTACATGGAGGAAGAAAAGGCGTTGTTCGGTTCGGACGCCGCCGGGGTTCAGTACAAGGGGTCCTACATGGCCGCGGGCAACTCCAATTTCGACCTGTACGAGCAAAGTCTGCAAAAAATGGCCGGATACGACGTGGAAATCGAGCTGGCGGAGCATTATGGCGTATCCACCGGGGAAGATGCCCGCACCTTTTTGTCAAAGTCCATCGAGGCGGCAAAGAAAACCAGGGCCTTCATGGAAGAATCCTACCGGCGGACGAGGGATGTGGAAAAGTCCACCGAAGAACTCACGGACTACGTTGTGAAATCCAACCCGGAAGATTTTCTTCCTCGCGAAGTCCACGCAATAGTCGCCGGTCAGATGATGAGGTATATTGCCAAAACCATTGAAAAAAATTAGCCGACCCCGATGATTGAAACATGGACAAGCCGTCTTCCCTGGATATCGAGCCGGGTTGACACCCATCGGAGCTGACCGTGACCGGGGATGAAGCCATAAAACCGGGCAGGGTCCCGCGGTGGCTGATATGGACCGCGATTGCCACGGGTTTTCTCCTGCCTTTCGCGGTCCGGTCGGGGGTGGCGTTGATTCTTCAGCCCTCGCGAGTTGCCGCCGGCCTCGTTTCCCTCCCGCATCAGCTCTTCGCTCCCGGCCATAATCTCTTCCTGGTGGGAATTTTAAACCTCATTCCCTTTCTTTTCCTTCTGCTGATTTCGCGTCTCGGGTTCCGCAGAGCCCGGCAGCCGAAAGAGAAGAAATGGGCCTTGATCTCCGCCTTGATCGCCGGATCTTTCGCGCTCCTTGCGTCGCTTGTAGTCCAGGCTTGGGTCTGGCTGGATGTTTTCAGCGGTCATCCGTCTTCAACCGGAGCCATGGCCTTTGTGGTGTTTCCCGCGTTCTGCATGCCGGCCGTGATGCTGGTGTATTCCATTGCACTGATCGCGGCATGGAAGCGAATTTACAGGAAAAGTTCATCCATGGGCGGTGAACAGGACAGCTAAACTCTTCAACGCCCTGTTGTGAGAGATGAAGGGATGATGGATTTTAAGGATGTAATGAAAAAAACCGAA
>CAZJJT010000218.1:0-7517 GCA_964546395.1 uncultured Fibrobacterota bacterium | reverse complement strand
CGGGCAGGAGAAGGCCATTGGATGACGTTCGGGGCTTGACCGCTTTCATCACTGGCGGCGGCGGCGGCATCGGGCTGGCCATTGCACGCGCCCTCGCCGAAGCTGGCATGCGGATCGCGCTGGCTGACATCAACGCCGAGCGACTTGGCGTAGTTCGCGTCGAACGCATACTCCGCGTCAATCAGCACCGCGATGCCGCCTGTCTTCTGTGCGTTGGCGATAGCATGCAGGGCAAGCGTGGTCTTGCCCGAGGATTCGGGACCGTAGATCTCGACGATGCGGCCGCGGGGGAACCCGCCGACACCGAGCGCGATATCCAGTGATATCGAGCCGGTCGAAATCGTCTTGATATTCGGCCGCTTCTCGCCCTCGCCCAGGCGCATGATCGCGCCCTTCCCGTGCGCCTTCTCGATCTGGCTCAGCGCCTGCTCGATAGCCGAGTTCTTGTTCTTCGACTCTTCAACTACCGGTGTCGTTGCCCTCTTGGCCATGACACACTCCTCCCACGAAGTCGCGGTGTATCTGGGGTACACTGGTTCTGCCGGAACCTGAGTTGGGGGAAAATACGCTGTGCGACCAACCCGGGACACCTGCGAGCTACGAAAGGTGCCTGGCAACCCGTCGGGCGACATACACGCCGAGGGCGGTGCCGACGACACTGAAGATGAATGCGGCGAAGAATGAGACGCGTGCCCCGATTACCCATCCGACCCATCCGCCGACAGTCATGCCAACAACGAGCAGGAATCTCTGCATGCAGTTCTCCCCACCGAGTATACACTCTCCTGTGTCCCCACCTCAGCGCGCAGCAGAAGCATCCTCGCTGAGCAGCACGAATGTGCTGGTTCCGGCACCCCCAAGGCTGTACTATAGTGAGCAACAGGCCAGAGTGTGCAGCTTTCTGCCAGAGCCAAGTTCCATACCGTGGAGGCCCCAATGAGACGTCCCCCGATTGTGTCTGCCGCAGTTGTCGTGGTGGCCACGTTCACACTGCCGACACGTGCTCAGGGCAGCCTTGAGAACGGACTCTCGTTGACTCCGCCCATGGGCTGGAACACCTGGAACTCGTTCGGTGGCGGCAACGAGACCATAGTCACCGGACATGCCGATGCCATGGCAACGAACGGGATGAGAGACGTGGGTTACTCGCTCGTGGTCATCGACGAGGGCTGGGCACTGTCGCGCAACCCCGACGGCACGATCAACATCAACACCACGCTCTTTCCGTCCGGGATTGCGGCACTCTCCGATTACATCCGCTCACAGGGCCTGCAGTTCGGTATCTATACCAGCCGCGGCGAAACTGCCTGTGGCGGAGCGCCCGGCAGCAGCGGATGGGAACAGGAAGACGCGGACCTGTACGCATCGCTCAACGTCGACTATGTCAAGGCGGACGGGTGTGGGGCGAACCTGCACGAGCCCGACGTGCTGCAGCGGGCACTGCTCAACTGCGGTAGGCCGATTATTCTCGGAGTCAACGCGTGGGGATATCATGACGGGTGGGACACGGTCTGCAACAACTGGGGCAGCAACGGGACGGATATCCAGGCAAACTGGGCCTCCATCAGCAGTATCATCGAGCAGAATGAACCCCTGTGGCCGCTGGCTCGACCGGGACACTGGAACAACCCGGACATGCTGGAGGTAGGCAATGGTTCGCTCACCCTCGAAGAGAACCGTACACACTTCACCATGTGGTGCATGCTTGCCGCGCCGCTCTTTGCCGGCAATGACCTTCGGTCCATGAGTGCTGCTGTGCGTGACATCCTGACCGATACCGCTCTCATCGCGGTGAACCAGGACTCGCTGGGGAAGCAGGGGCGGTGCGTGTGGAAGAGCACGGATCGGATGCAGTCGGTCTGGGCCAAACCGATGCGCGACTCGAGCTGTGCGGTTGTGCTTCTCAACCGTGGTACCGATGTAGTGGACGTGAGCATGGGCTTGCACGTGCTCGGGCAGGGATGGCGTGCAGGCATGGTGTGCCCGACGCGAGACCTGTGGGCCGAAACGAGTGCGGGTCCTGTCACGGACAGCTACACGGCACATGTGCCCCCGCATGGGGCAGTAGCCCTGAGGGTTTCGCGTGGCCCGGATCAGGCAGCACCACGCCTACAGACTGCTTACAACGACACGACGCTGAGCAGGGTGCTGGTTGTGTTCGACGAACCCGTGCTGCTGTCGTCCGCCGAGCAGGAATCGAACTACTCGCTGAACAACGGAGCCACTGTGAGCACCGCACGTCTTCTGGCGGACAGCCAGACCGTTGCGCTCACGACCTCGACGCTCTTGGCGGGCACGCAGTACGCACTACGGGTGGAGGGGATCTCCGACCGTGCGGTTCCGCACAACGCCATGGCCGCCTCGGCCAGTGTTGAGTTCACGGCTCAGGTACACAGCGTGCACAAACTCTCGGGGGCTGCCTTCGGCTCGGGTGACCCGTTCGGGGGAAGTGCGACGGTGACGTATGCCGCCGCGGTGGACGGCGACATCGCCACCTATGCCGACCTCGACGGCGGGGTGACCGTGCCTTCCGGCTTCATGCGACAGGGCTACGGCTACCTGTACGTCGGGTATGACATGGGTGCCGTACAGGCGGTCGTCACACGCGTCGCCTATGCGCCACGGTCGGGACAACAGGCCCGCATGGTAGGAATGACGGTTGAGGGCTCCAATGATCGTGGGGCCACATGGGGGTGGACGCCATACTGCACGGTGAGTGTTGTTCCTCCGGCGGGTGTTCTTACGCAGCAGACCGCGGCTGCAGGCGAGCGAGCGTTTCGCTACATCCGTCTTGAGGGCACACGTGGATACCTGAACATCGCGGAGATCGAGTTCTACGGCTACGAAGTCGCCGGGGGGACGGTGGCCACAGCACCCGCGCCGCGGGTGCGGGCCGCGGCCAGCGCAGTGACCTCAACGCGGGTAGCTGTTGGGCTCACCCGACGCACAGCTGTTTCCGGGGCAACCTACGACCTGCGTGGCGCGCGGCTGTCAGCAAGGCGCCAATCGGCAGCGCCAGTCATGGGTGCGTACGTGGTGACTGCGCAAACGCCGAAGTAGGGGTCGGACAGGAAGGGCTGTTGAGGGCGGCTGGAGCCAGGGGAATGCATCCCTCACGATGGGCAGCGCTAACCCTCTTCTCTGAGGACCTTCTTCTTCATCTCGGCCAGCGTGGTCAGCGCCTCGATCGGCTTGAGGTCGTCGAGGTCGAGGTTGCGCAACTGCTCCACCACCTCCACCGCGTCGGCGTCAAGGAGGTTCATCTGCACCCCCTCAAACAGATCGGTCTGCTGCGAGGAGGGTGCAGGGGAGCCGTGGTGTCGGGCAAGCACCGGCTTGTGATCCGGCGTCAGCTCCATGTTCTCGAGGTTGGCGAGGATCTCTCGCGCCCGCACAATCACCGCCTTGGGCACACCTGCCAGACGCGCTACCTGTATCCCGTAGGAGTGATCGCACGAGCCCTCGGCAACCTTGCGCACGAAAATGATCTCGTCGTTCCACTCCTTCACCTTGACGTGAAGGTTCTTTATCCGCGGGAACAGCAGTGCCAGCTCAGTCAACTCGTGGTAGTGCGTCGCAAACAGCGTCCGCGCGTGGCGACCCTTCGTTTCGTGAAGGAACTCGGCGACAGCCCACGCGATGCTGATCCCGTCAAATGTCGACGTGCCCCTCCCGACTTCATCGAGGAGCACGAAACTGTGGTCGGTGGCGTTGTTCAGGATATTCGCGACTTCGATCATCTCGACGAGAAACGTGCTCTGGCCGCGCGCGAGACGGTCGGAAGCGCCCACGCGGGTGAAGAAGCGGTCGACCACGCCCACGTGCGCGCGGGCGGCCGGCACGAACGAACCCATCTGCGCGAGTATCGCCACGAGTGCGTTCTGGCGAAGGTAGGTTGACTTGCCGGCCATGTTGGGCCCGGTGATAAGTATCACCTGGCTGTCGCTGCCCGACAGGTGCGCGTCGTTGGGTACGAACTGCTCCGCCGGGTTCATCTGCTCCACCACGGGGTGGCGGCCCTCGACGATGTGCAGCTCGGTCGACTCGTCCAGCTCGGGCCGCACGTAGCCGCCGTCCGCCGCCACCCGTGCCAGCGACACGAGCACATCGATACGCGCAATTGCCTCCGCCGCCTTCTGGATACGCGGACACCACCGGGCGGTCTCTTCGCGCAGCTCGACAAAAAGTTCGTACTCGAGTGCCCCGCGCTTCTCCTCCGCCCCGAGGATCTTTTCTTCCATCTCCTTCAGCGCCGGTGTGATGAACCGCTCGCCGTTGACCAGGGTCTGCTTGCGGATGTAGTCCTGCGGGACCGCCGCCATGTTGGCTTTCGAGACCTCGATATAGTACCCGAACACCTTGTTGTAGCCGACCTTCAGTGACGCGATCCCCGTGCGCTCGCGTTCCTCCTGCTGAAGGCGGGCGATCCACTGCTTGCCCCCGCTCGAGGCTTCCACCAGCTCGTCCAGTTGCTGCGAGCGGCCCGGCTTGATAATCCCGCCCTCCCGCACCGACATCGGCGGTTCATCCACCACCGTCGCTTCGATACGTGACTCCAGTTCCTCAAAGCCCTCGAGCTGCGCCGCGCTTTGCACCACGAGCGCAGGCGAACCCTCCGCGGCGAGCGTTTTCACCAGTCGCGGGAACATGCCGAGTGACTTGCGCAGCGCCACCAGGTCACGAGCGTTGGCCCGCTCGAATGTCACGCGGCCGATCAGACGTTCGATATCGGCGATACCGTGCAGGAACAGCTCCGTCTCGCGCCGCACAAACACATCCTTCCTCAGCCACGCCACGGCATCCAGCCGCTCCTCGATACGCGTGATGTCACGAAGGGGGTGCGTGATCCAGCGTTTGAGCAGGCGTGCGCCCATGGCCGTGCTGGACTTGTCGAGTACCGAGAGGAGTGTTCCCCCGGTTTCATCGGAGTGCATCGGCCGGAGCAGTTCGAGGTTGCGTATCGTGGATGGGTCCAGCTCGGCAAACTCGCCCACCGCGCGGCGCTGGATTGCCGTGATATGCTTGAGATCGCTGCGCTTCTGTTCCTTGAGATACTGCAGCAACGCCCCGGCGGCCGAGACGGCTGTCAGCGCACCTTCGAGACCGACGCCGGCAACCGATGCAATTGCGAAGTGCGCGCAGAGCGCTTCAGCGGCGTGCTCCTGCTCGAACTTCCACCCTTCAAACCGGGTCAGCACCACCTGGCTGTGGCGGGCACACAGGCGCTCGAGTCGCGGGTCGGTGGCTCCCTGCGCAAGCAGCACCTCGGCGGGTTCGAGACGGACGAACTCCTCGTCGAGTTTCTCCGGCTCGACTTCCTCAACGAAGAAGTCACCGGTGGACAAGTCGCAGACCGCCATGCCGATGGCCGACTCGGCGGGGAACAGCGATACGATGTAGTTGTTGCTGCGCTCGTCGATAAACGAGTCCTCGGTGGCGGTGCCGGCCGTGATCACTTCAATCACGTCACGCTTCACCAACCCCTTGGCCAGCTTGGGGTCTTCGGTCTGCTCGCAGATCGCGATGCGGTGGCCGGCCTTCACCAGGCGGTTGGCATAGCGGTCGAGTGCATGGTAGGGAAACCCGGCAAGCGGCGTGGGCTCGTTGCCGCCCTGACTGCGGCTGGTGAGCGTGAGTCCGAGGACTCGCGCGGCAACCTTGGCGTCGTCGTTGAACAGCTCGTAGAAATCGCCCATCCGGTACAGCAGCAGCGTGTCCGGATTGCGGTCCTTGATATCCTGATACTGCCGCATCAGGGGCGTGAGCGAGTCACTCTTCTCTGCGGCGGCCTTGCTGGGCATGGGTGTACGGAAACCTTCTCAGGTCCGCGCGTGCCGGGGTGCAGAGACGGGGCCTCTCACAGAAGCACGGAGGCGCGGAGACATGCAGGGGTGGCCTCTCATTCGTCTTCGCCGTGGGGAGCCTGATCGTCAGACGCCCCGTCTTCGTGATCCTGGTCGGCCCCGCCCTGCTCTCCCGCAATCTCCTCTATCCGCCGGAGCTCCTCGTCGGTCAGGTCGTCCATCTTCTGCCGCGCCATGGCCTCGAACTCCTCGATACGCGGCAGGTCGGCAATCTTGTTGAGCCCGAAGTACTGGAGGAACACGGGGGCGGTTGCGTACAGCAGCGGCCTGCCGGCCTTCTCACTGCGCCCGGCGACCGTGACCAGATGCTTCTCCAGCAGCGTTTTCATGGCGCCCTCGGAAGTCACGCCGCGGATCTGCTCGATCTCGGCTCTGGTAATCGGCTGGCGGTACGCGATAATCGCCAGACACTCCAGCGCCTGTATCGAAAGGCGGCGCGCGGCCTTCTCCTTGAACACCCGCTGTATCCACGGGTGGTAGTAGGGGACCGTACGGAACTGATAGCCACCGCCCAGTTCGACAATCTCGAAGGGGTGTCGCTCGCGCTGCAGCTTGGTGTTCAGTGTGTTGACCATCCTGCGTACCGCGCGAGCGTCGGGCTCGCCCGGCACAATCAACTTCAACCGCTGCGCGCTGAGTATCTCGCTCGAGGCGAACAGCGCGGCCTCGAGAATGCTCATGTCCTCACTGTTGCGCTCCGGCGGCGGATCCGCCTCCACCACGCCGTCATCACGTTCATCACCATCGGGACCGCCATCGGCGTCGGCTACCTCGCCCGCTCCATCCGCCGCAAAAACTGCCGTGTCTTCCATCGGTTCGTGATCATCGCCATCGGCCTGCTCGGGGGCCTCCGCCTGCTCCGCTGCCAAGCGCGCGGCCTGTATTTCGGCAGGCGACATCTCTTCGGTCCGATCCGAGACATCGACTTCGGCCTCACCCGCTGCCTCAGCCTGCTTCGTCTTCTCGACCTCTGCCTGCCCCGTTCCCTCGTCCTGCTTCATCTCGTCACTCATTGTCCTGCCCCTGCGCAGCAGCCTCTGCTGCTCCGTTTCCGTTTGCCGCCACGTCGGGTTCGCGGCTCTCCGGCGCCCTGCGGGCAACGAAGATGCGGGCGAAACTCTCTTCCTGACGGAAAACTATCTCCTGCATCTTGATCAGCTCAAGAATCGCCATGAATGTCACCACGATGACGATCCGGCGCTTGTCATCCTCGAACAACTCCTCGAACGGCACTTCCTCCTTCTCCATCAGCACCGACAGCACGCGCTCCAGCCGATCGTCGAGGCGCGCCGTGTCTGCCGCCACCGTGTGCGAGGGCTGCTCGGTGTTTGCCTGCTCGAGGACGCGGCGGAACGCGGCAAGGAGGTCGAAGACGCTCACCGAGCCGATCGTCTCTTCGGGCGACCCCCCGTCCCCCTCGATCTCATCCGGCACGCCGCGCGCAAACGAGCCCGCCTGCGCGGCCTCGAACCGTCGAAGCGAGTTGGCGGCTTCGCGGAACTTCTTGTACTCCAGCAGCTGCGCGATAAGCTGCTCGCGGCTGTAGATCCCGTCCTCTTCGTCAACCGGCGTCGCTTCCGATTGCGGCAGGAGTTCATGCGCTTTCAGCCGCACCAGCACCGAGGCCATGTGGAGGTAGTCGGCGGCGACGTT